>JAXDFS010000442.1:0-14611 GCA_034665465.1 Solirubrobacteraceae bacterium | reverse complement strand
CGGCGATCTCCGTCACCCGGGCGCCGACCCACGCCGCCTCGAGCGTGGCCAGCTGGCGCTCGAGATCGGCCATGTACTCGGCGTCCTCGTCGAGGCCGATCGAGCAGGCCAGATCGTGCTCGATGCGCAGGAGCTCGAGTCGTTCACGCACCTCTGATGGATCGGAATACAGCATGTGGGACAAGCTTGCTCGCTCCCCCATGAGTCCAAACATGTGTCATGAGGCCCGGGGTATGTGCATACTGACCGCGTCGTGCGTCGTCGTCTGCTGCTCATAGCCGGGCCTGTTGGCCTTCTCGTCGTCCTGGTCGTCGCCGTGATCGCGCTGTCCGGCGGATCGGGCGACTCGCGCGCGGGCGCCTCCACGACCGCGCAGCCCGCCTTCGAGCAGCTGCCGACCCGCAATTCACGCGCGCAGGCCGTCGAGCCCGTCGCCGGCGAGACGGCCGCCACCGCCGCGCTGCCGACCGAGACCGCGGCCGATCAGCCCGCCGCCGGCGGCGCCTCGGCTCCGATCAGGCGCGCGTCGCGCTCCCAGACACGCTCCACGAGCCCGACGGGCGACTCGGCCATCACGACGGCGGAGGTCCTCAAGAACGGCATCGCGCTGCCGCCGATCGAGGCGCCCGAGGCCGTGCACCAGATCATCGAGGCCGGCAACTCGATCGCCCGCACCCCCTATCTCTGGGGCGGCGGCCACGGCAAGTGGCTCGACAAGGGCTATGACTGCTCGGGATCGATCTCCTATGCGCTGGCCTCCGCGGGCCTGTTGAACGCGCCGCAGGCCTCCGGGCCGCTCATGGGCTGGGGCAAGCCGGGCCCGGGCAAGTGGGTCACGATCTACGCCAGCCCCGTCCACGTCTACATGGTCGTCGCCGGCGTGCGCTTCGACACGAGCGGCACCCGCGTGACCGGCTCGCGCTGGCAATCGAACATGCGGCCCGGGGGCGGCTTCGTCGCGCGTCATCCAACGGGTCTGTAGGTAGACTCGCCGATGGAGATGTCGATCCCGTCCTTCGATCTGAAGGTTGTTCAGAACGACCGGACGACGCGCATCGCGCCCGCCGGTGAGCTTGACATCGCCAGCGCGCCCGAGTTCGAGCAGGCGATCGCCGATGCGACCTCCGAGCCGGGCGCGGAGCTGGTCATCGACCTGCGCGAGCTGACCTTCATGGACTCCACCGGCCTGCGCGCGCTGGCGCAGACCAATGCACGCGCCGACGAGGCGGGATTCGCGCTGTCGATCGTGCGCGGGCCGCGCCAGATCGAGCGCGTGCTCGAGATCTCCGGGCTGGCCGATCTGCTGCCGCTCGTCGACGCGCCGCCAGACGGCGCCGGCCCCGCGACCTAGCGCGAGTACCCGGCGATCTTCGCTGCGAAGACCGCGTAGGCGGGGCGCGGCGTCCCGTCGGGGTCCACGAGCCCCGAGTCGAAGCGGCACGAGCTGGCGCAGCTCGTGCCGTTCTCGGAGCCGAACCAGTTGTAGGAGTAGACGCGGTCCACGCGCAGGCTCTTGAACCTGCTCGCCAGCGAGAACATGTTCTTCAGCCGCGAGGCCTGGCGCGACTCGCTGTAGGGGAAGGAGCCCCGGAAGCTCGCGAGCGCGCCGGTCTCGGTGAACCAGTAGCGCGCCGAGCGGTTGTAGCGGCGCACCGCGCTGATGATCTTGCTCGTCCCGCTCGAGCGGCTGCGGTTGACGTCTGAGTAGTTGTGGATCCCGACGATCGTCAGCCGCTTGCGCCACGTCGAGCTCAGGCGCGCGTAGAAGCTGCGGATGTAGCGGTCGACGCCGGCCTGGTCGAGCACGTCGAGGCCGACGACGGCGCACGACCGGCAGCGCTTCTTGACGGCGGTGTACATGCTCTCGAAGTACGAGACCGCGCTGCCGACGTGGTCCCAGGTCTCCTGCGTCTTGTGGTTCTCCTCGTCCCAGGACCCGAAGTCGCGCACGCCGAGCGCCCGGAAGTAGGCGACGATCCGCCCGACGTTGCGCCGGTAGGCCGTCGTCGAGACGAGCGGGCCCCGCTTCTCGCGCAGGTCGGTGGTCGAGATGTGGATGAGCGTCGACGCCCCGGCGCTGCGGGCCGCCTGGACGTATGCGCGGGCCTTCGCACGCTCGGCGGAGTCCTGCATGACGTCGGAGGGCACGAAGTAGCGCGTGCGCTTGATCCCCAGCCGCTTGAAGTCGGGCGAGTCGAACATCCGCGGGCTCTGGTCCGCGAGCCCCACGCGGATCGAGCTGCGAGCGGCGGCCGGTGAGGCGGGGACGAGCGCGAGGGTCGCGAGGATGGCGATCGCGCCGAGGGAGAGCTTGGACGTCACGTAGACGGCTCCTTTGCAGAGGGGTCGTTCGTTTCCACAACCCCTCCCCGCGCGAAAGGATGCGCGGTCAGCCGGGTCGCGGCGCCGGCGCATCCAGGCGCACGCGCCGGGCGCGCGCCTCGCCGTCGGAGGGGTCGATGTCGATGATGTCGGCGGCCGCCGGCGCGAATGCCGGCAGGCGCGAATAGGTCAGCCGTGCGAGCCCGATGTCGCCGCTGAGCTCGGTGAGGTTGCCGGTTCCGCCACCGCCGACCGACCCGCCGTTGAGGATCGTCAGGTTGCCCCGGTGCTCGATCGACGACTTGTGCGTGTGGCCCTCGAGGATCACCAGCGGCTTCGTCGGCGGCGTGTCGTGCAGCACGTCGACGGCGAGCTGGGCGAGCGCGGGCTCATGCACGAGGACGATGTCCGCGAGGCCGCGGCGCGCCTGCAGCCAGCTGGCGAAGTGCTCCTGCTGCTCGACGGTCGGCACTGCGCCGTTGTCGCGGTAGCCGTCGCGCGCGAGGCGCTTGAGCGGATCGTCATAGCCGGCGACGCGCAGGCCGCGCACCTCGGTGACCAGCGCGCCGTCGGTGCGGCCGTCCCCGCTCAGGCGCCCGTCGCGCGTCAGCACGATCGCGCCAGCGCGGGCGAGCTTGCGCTCGAGGACGTCGGAGTCGTGGTTGCCGGAGATGAAGACCAGCGGCAAGCCCGCGCGGACGATGCGCAGCGCGAGCGACTGCTCGATCGCCGAGCCCTTGTCGGTGAGGTCGCCGACGAAGAACAGCGGCCCGCCGCGGGCCGCGCGCTCGAGCGCCGGGAGCGCGAGGACGTTGTTGTGCAGGTCCGAGGCGACCGTCAGGCGCGGCAGCTGCTCGACCGGCACGCGGCCGGCGGGCGAGCTGACGAGCCGAGCGATCCCGATCAGCTGCTGGTCGATCTCGTCGTCGAGCGTCTTGGCCGAAGCCCCGAAGGACTGCAGCGTGCGCAGCGCGGCCGGGACCTCGCTCCCGTTGGCGTAGTACTGCGGTGAGTCGACGTTCGAGCGCGGCGGAAGCAGCACGACGAGCGCCACGCCGACCGCCAGGGCGGTGACGCCGGCGGTCGCCAGAGTCACCCGCAGGCGCGGACCGCGACCGCCGCGGACGGCGAGCGCCACCAGCATCCCGAAGCCGAGCGCGGCGGCCACCGCGACGGCGATCGCCAGGCGCAGGTACGCGGCGAGCGCGTCGCGCGCCTGCTCGCGCACGGTCTGGGTGTCCAGGCGCCCGGCCTCGGCGAGGTGCACGACCGCCTGGCGGTCGACGGAGCGCACGTCGACGTTCACCCGCGCGGGCAGGCGCACCACGGGGAAGCGCACGCCCCAGTCGACGACCGGCACGTAGAGATCCAGAGCGCCGTGGCGGCTGGGCTGCAGCGACATCCGGACGCTGCCGACGTCGAGTGAGCGATCCAGCCGCACCGTCGCGAGCGCCGTGATCGCACCCGCCAGCGTCGCGACGACGACCAGGGCGACGATCAGGACCCCGCGCAGGCCTGGCACCAGCTTGCTCACCGGGTGCAGGCTAGTCACGCGCCGGCGGCGGCCGCCGCCGTGCGGTTTCTTGCGCAGGATGCGGCAAGGACGTCTCGGAAGGCTTGCTTGTGCGCTGCAACCCATGTGACATCCGACCCATGGTTGATGATCGCTGTGTGCAACCGCGGCAGATCTACGCGAGCACCCTCAGCCGTCGCGAGCGACGCTGGGCGAGACGACGCTCGCGCGGGCTGCGCGGGGCAGCGCTCCTGGCCGCCTGCGCGGTCGCGGCGCTGACGGTCCTGGCGGCCGTCGCGCCCGTCCTGATCTAGCCGGAGGCGCGCGCGGCTCAGCGCAACGCCAGGGACCGATAGATGCGCAGATGCGAGCTGACGGACTGGTGGACGTCGAATCGCTCCACGACCCGGCGGCGCGCGGCGTCCCCCATCTTGCTGCGAAGCTCGTCGTCGCCGAGCAGCAGGTTGATCCTGCCGACCAGCGCCTCGTCGTGGGCCGACGGCACGACGTAGCCGGTGACGCCATCCTCGACGGCCTCGACCGTCCCGGTGCCGACATCCGTCACGACGGCCGCAAGCCCCATCGCCTGCGCCTCGATCGTCGCGATGCCGAAGCTCTCCGCGCGGTTGACGGAGGGCAGCACGAAGACGTCGGCGGCCGCCAGATGCGCCCGCAGGGCCCGATCGGACACCGGGCCCGTCAGCGACACGTTGGGGTGCCCTGCCGCGCGCTCGCGCAGGCTCGCCTCCAGCGGGCCGCCGCCGACGATGATCAGCCGCCCGTCGATGCGCCCGGCGAGGTCGATCAGGCGGTCAAAGCCCTTGTAGTGCACGAGGCGGCCGACGGCGACCACCGTCCGCCGGCCCTCCGGGCACGTCAGGGCAAGGATCTCCTCGGGCGCGACCTTCGAGCGGTCGAACTGGCCCATGTCGACCCCATACGGGATGACCACGGTCTTGTCCGCCACGCGCTTGACGAAGGCCGACGTCCGCAACAGGCTCTGGGATCCGCTGATGACGACGTCGGCGCGATCGAGCACCCGGCGAATCAGCACGCTGTACGCGCGCAGCAGCTTGGCCTGCCTGACGACGTCCGCGTGGTAGGAGACCACCAGCGGGAGGTCGCCGGGGACCGTGAGCACCGACAGCTCCGCGGGCGGGTTGGGCATGTGCAGATGCAGGACGTCGGGCTTCAGGCGCCGGATCCAGCGCGGGTAGCCGCCCGTCAGCGGCGTCGAGAGCACCCGCCCCACCTGCCACACGGCGACCTCGCGGCCCGCGGGGAGCGAGCGGCTGCGCGTGGCACGGCACCCGCGCGCCGCGATGAGGACGTCGGAGACCACCTCGGGCATGTGGCGGCGCAGGTCGTCGATGTGGCGCTCGATGCCGCCGGGCACCTCGGGATGGATGTCCTTGTAGACGTGCAGCACGCGGGGAGGCGTCACAGGACCGCCTCGATGCGGTCTGCGATCGCGCTGCCGACACTCGCCCATGTCAGCCGCGCCGCGCGCGCCGCGCCGTCGTCCTGCAGTCGCCGGCGCTCCTGCTCGTCGTCGACGACGCGGGCAAGCGCCCGGGCGAGCGCCCCGGCGTCGCCGGCCGGCACGTAGACCGCGGCGTCGCCCGCGAACTCGCGCACGCAGGCCAGATCGCTGCTGACGACGGCGCAGCCCGATGCCATCGCCTCCGCGACCGGAAGGCCGAAGCCCTCGGCCTGCGACGGATAGACGGTCGCGACCGCCGTCCGATACAGCTCGGCGAGGGTCTCGTCGGAGGGGTCGATGCGAAAAGACACGTTCGGATCCCGGCGCAGCCGCTCCACCGCCGCGTCCGCGCCCCAGCCGGGGCGCCCGGCCAGCACGAGCTCGACGGGCACGCGCCGGCCCGCGTTCAGCTGCGCCATCGCGCCGTGCAACGTGGCAAGGCCCTTGCGCGCCTCGAAGGTCCCCACGCAGAGGACGAACGGCCGGGTGCCCGTGGCCCCGGCGCCGCCTGCGTCCCTGGAGAAGACGTCGCTCACCCCATACGGCGTTACCGCGATCCTGCGCGGTTCTATCCCCCACCGCTCGCAGAGGCGCTGCCTGGTCTGCGCCGAGCCGCACACGATGGCGTCCGCGCGCACCGCCGACCGCCTGGTCGCGAGGGTCGCATACAGCGCCCTGACGCGGCCCGCGTAGAGCGCGCGGTGCTCGAGGAACATCAGGTCGTGGATCGTCACGACCGACCTGCCCCGCCACCACAGCGGCGTGATGAAGGCCGTCGCGATCCAGCAGTCGAAGCGGTCGGCGCGCAGGTCCCAGCGCGAGCCGGCGTGCGTCCAGCCCACCCGCCCCCAGGCCCGATCGGTCGGCCAGCGGGTTCGCACCGACCGGGCGTTGCCCTCGGCGAGCAGATCGCGGTTGCTGAGCAGCGCGAAGCTCCACTCCGGCCGGGCCCGGCAGAGCGCGCGGGTCGACTCGACCGCATAGCGCCCGACGCCCGACCGCTCCATCCCGGGGCGGTCGGCGATCCGCAGGTCGACGACGATGTGCGCTGGCCGTCTCTGCCCGTGCAAGCGGACAAGTCAACCACAGCGCACCCCGCCGGATCAGCGCGACGCGAGCCGCGGCGGCGGGCGACCCGTCGCCGCGAAGACCCAGAGGATGCTGAGCCACGTGGTCGCGGCGAGGGCGACGTGCACCCACACGATCTCGGCGGGCAGCTCGAGCTCGTACTGCACGCCGCCGACGACGCCCTGCGCGGCCAGCAGCAGGCACAGCAGCGTCAGCGCGCGGCGCTGCTCGGCCGGGGCGCCGCGACGGCGCGCGAGGAACCACAGCCCGACGGCCGCGAGGCCGAGCACCGTGGCCAGGCGCGCGTGCTGCTCGACGACGAAGCGCAGGGTCTCGCCGCCCTTGAAGTCCAGGCGCTTGATGACGTCGCCGGTGCCCGCGCCGCCGGCGTGCGGCCCCGCGGCGGTGGCGGCGGTACCGGCGAAGATCGTGACCGCCCCCAGCGTCACGAGGCCCCACACGCTGCGGGCCATGAGCGGATCTCCGCCGCCGGGGACCTCGTCGGCAGGCTCGTGACGAGCCCGCCAGTCCAGCGCCATGCAGGCCACGAGGATGAGCATCGACAGCAGGTAGTGGCTCATGACGAAGCCCGGGGCCAGGTCGTAGAGGACCGTGAAGCCGCCCAGCACGGCCTGCGCGACGACTCCGAGCGGCAGCAGCAGCGAGAGCAGCGCCAGGTCGCGGCGAAACGGCTTGCGCAAGAACGACGCCGCGAAGGCGCCGATCGCCGCGAAGCCGACGAAGAACGTCAGCACGCGGTTGCCGAACTCGATCACGCCGTGGGTGTTCAGGCGGGTGTAGAGCGAGGTGTCGGTGCAGCGCGGCCACGTCGGGCAGCCGAGGCCTGAGCCGGTCACGCGCACGGCGGCGCCGGTCAGCACGATCAGGGTGAGCATCACGAGCGCGACGCGCGCGATCATCGCGTAGCGCTCGGGGGTGATCGTCGGCAGGCGTCGGCGCATCGGGTCGGGAAGCTTAGGACGCGGCGAGCGCGGGCTGCGCCTCCGCGGCGGTCGAGCGCGCTCCTCGTCCGTCGCCGGGAGACCAGATACGTGAGGATCGGCCGGGTCCGGCCACGGTTCCTGCGAAACTCGTGCCATGAGGTTCCTCATCACGGGCGGAGCCGGCTTCATCGGCTCGCATCTCGCCGACGAGCTGATCGCACAGGGTCATCGCGTCCACATCCTCGACGACCTGTCGACTGGATCGATCGACAACGTGCGCCATCTCAAGGAGGAGTCGCGCTTCGGCTACACGATCGAGACGTGTGCCAATCCGTCGATCGTCGCGGAGCTCGTCGACGACGCGGACATCGTCTATCACCTCGCGGCAGCGGTCGGCGTGGACCTCATCATCGAGAGCCCGGTGCGCACGATCGAGACCAACGTCCACTGCACCGAGGTCGTGCTCGCTCAGGCCAGCAAGAAGAAGAAGCCCGTCTTCGTCGCGTCGACCAGCGAGGTCTACGGCAAGTCGACCAGCTTCCCGTTTCGCGAGGACGGCGACATCGTCCTCGGCGCCACGGACACCGGGCGCTGGTCCTACGCCTGCTCGAAGGCCATCGACGAGTTCCTCGCGCTCGCCTACTGGAAGGAGCGCAAGCTCCCCACGGTGGTCGCGCGCCTGTTCAACACCGTGGGCCCGCGGCAGACCGGCCGCTACGGCATGGTCGTGCCGACGTTCGTCCAGCAGGCGCTGTCGGGACGGCCGATCACCGTCTTCGGCGACGGGACCCAGACGCGCTGCTTCTGCCACGTGGGCGACGTCGTCAAGGCGCTCATCGACCTCATGGCGCTCGGCGATGAGGCCCACGGCCAGGTCTTCAACATCGGCGCGCAGGAGGAGATCTCGATGCTCGCGCTCGCCGAGCGCGTCCGCGACATGACCGCGTCGGAGTCCGAGATCCACGTCGTTCCCTACGACGAGGCGTACGAGGCCGGCTTCGAGGACATGCCGCGGCGCTACCCCGACAACGCGAAGATCGCCGCGGCGATCGGCTGGGCGCCGACGCGATCGCTGGACGAGATCCTCTCCGACGTCATCAGCTTCCACCAGACCGAGGCCACGGTCGTCTGAGACCCCGGCCGCGCTCGAGCGCGGCCGGTCCTACGGGGTCGTCGCGCGGCGGCGCAGCCAGAGGCCGATGAGGCCGCCGACCAGCAGGACCGCCACGCCCACGGCGATGATGCCGCCGATGCCGATGCCGCCCTGCGGGGCCGAGGCCTCGGCGCGGAGGTCTCGCGCACGCGCGAGCTCGCGCACGCGCGCCGCGGCGATCGCCGCAGCGGCCTGCGCCTGAGCCGCGGCGTCCGCGCGCGCCTTGGACTGGGCGCCCTTCGCCCCGCTCGGGGCCTTCGCCTTGCTCGCAGCGGCGCTCTTGGGCTTGGCCGCGGCCGACGGTGTCGTCCCGCCCGAACCGCCGTCGTTGACGCCCTCGCCGAAGAGCGGGGTCGTGGTGGTGCCGGTCTTCTTCTTCGCGTGCTTGGACGCCTGCTGGCGCGCGCGCTCGACCGGGATCGCGTACTCCCTGCCGCTCGGAGAGCTGGGATCGACGGTCACGCCCGGCTCCTGGGCGAGAACTGTCGGCGGAGCAACGAGAGCGGACGCTGCGAGCGCGCACACAAGCGCGAGGAGTGTCTTTCCCATCCAGGCCAGTATGCCAGCCGGGCCGACGTGAGAGCAGCGGCGGCCCTCAGCCGGGATGTGCCGCGAGTTGCGTGAGCTCCTCATCTCGAGGATTCAACTCCGAGGCGCGGCGATAGTAGCGCTGCGCCTCCAGCGGCTTGCCGCGCCGCACCGCCAGGTCGCCGAGCAGGGTCCATGTGACGAAGTTGCGCGGCTCGCGGCGCGCGGCGTCCAGCAGCACCGCGTTGGCAGTCGCGCCGTCGCCGAAGCGGGCGATCGCGGCGGCCTTGGCGTAGTAGGCCGCGATCGACTCGCGGTCAAGGCGAAGTGCGCGGTTGGCCTCGGTGAGAGCATCGGCCGGACGAGCGGCGAGAGCGTCCTGCGCCCGCGTGACGTAGAGCTCGGAGAGCCCCTGACGGCTGAGGCTCAGAGCCGCGAAGGCGATCGCCAGGCCGACCGCGACCGCGGGACCGATGCGAGCCAGTCGCGGGAGCTGCTGGGTCAGGCGCGACGGGACGGGCTCGGCGTGCTCGTCACCCGGGCGCAGCAGCACCGCAGTGGCGATCAGCGCGATGCCGGTGACGCCCGGCAGCAGGTGGATCCAGTCCACGCTGGTGTGCACGAACCAGGCGGTCACGACGCCCAGTGACGCGACCACCGCCGGCGATCGCACCCGCGCGGAGCGCAGGTACGCGATCCGCCTGCGCACGGCGAGGCCGATGGCGCACAGCAGCGCGAGGAGGAGCAGCGCCCCAACGATCCCGAGCTCGGCAAGCACCTGCAGCGGAAGGCTGTGCGGCTGGCGGATGTCCTCCGTCGTGGAGCGCTCGAGGAAGTAGGTCTTGTCGTAGCCGCCGGCGCCGACGCCGACGATCGGATGCGCCCGCCACGCGTGCTCAGCGATCCGCCAGTAGTCGTAGCGGTTGCCCGCGCCGGTGCTGAGCCGCGACGCCGTCGCCTCGCCCTGCTCGCCCCCGAGCGTCACGAACGCCTTGTACTGGTGGTCGAGGAAGTGCGCGGCGCGACCGGCCGAGGCGATCGCCGCCACCGCGCCGACGAGTGCGACCGCCGACATCCCCACGACGACGAACTGGCGCAGCCGGCGTCCGGCGTCGCCTCCGGAGGCGGTCGCGCGCCATTCGATCTCCACGGCCAGCGCCCAGAGCATGGATGCAGCGAACGCGCTGAGCAGCGCAGCCCGCCCGGCGGCTTCGAGTGCGCCCGGGCCGGGTGCCCTGTAGACGTCGAGGATCGTCGGCAGTGCGGGGGCCAGGCAGGCGGCCATCACCGCGAGCGCCGCCAGCCGCCGCAGACGGCCGGGAAGCAGCGCACAGACGACGACGATCGAGATGAGCGCCGCGAGCACGGCGCCACGCGACTGACCCATGACGACGAGCGACGCGAAGAGCGTCGCGATGCCGAGCGCAGCTCCGGCCGCGAGCGCCGAGCGCTTCTGCTCGGCGAGGGCGACGCAGGGCCAGAGCGCCAGGACGAAGAAGCACGCCTCGCCGTTGATGTACTCCAGCGGCGCGTGCAGGCGGTTCTCGAGCATCAGCGACGCGTCGCCGCGCAGCAACCCGAACACGATCCAGGCGGCGACCGCGAGGGCTCCGGCGACGACGGCCCCGTACAGCCAGGCCGCCCGGCGATCGCTGCGCATGAGGACCACGAGCAGCCCGAGCGTCGCGGCGTACACCAGCATGCGATTGCCCTCGAGGAACGCCCCTTGGATCGAGTCCGTCCAGAGTGCCGACGCCAGGGACCACAGGGCGAGCGATGCGATCGCGCAGAGCGACACGACCGTCAGGCGATTGAGCCGCACCGGCGTCGCGATGACGCACGCCGTCACGACGAGCAGGACCCCCAGCCCGGCGGGCACCCACATCGAGGAGTCGTAGTAGCCGCGCCAGAACGGGCTCAGGCCGAGGGCCAGGCCGAGCGGCAGCAGCACGCCCAGGCCGCTGACCGACACCGAGGTGCCGGGTAGGGTGACCCTGCCTCGCGGGGTGGCGCCATCGTCCGCCACCGAAACCTCGCCGGCGGCGACCTTCGGTGAGCTGTCGAGCACCGCGATGACTGTAGCCAGCAGGACGAGATACAGCAGCACCGCCGGCACGAGCAGCGCCGATCCTCCGGTGACCGCCACGATCGCCAGCGCGGACAGCAGCGCCTGCGCGCTCCCGAGCGCTGCCGCGACGCCGTGCGCCGTCCGCATTCGCGCGCGCGTGCGGTGCGTCAGGTGATCGCGGCCGCCGGTGAGGATCGAGATCCCGCGGCGCCGGCGCGAGACGACGACGAGGCACGTGTCCAGTGCCGGCACGCCGACGAGCAGCAGTCCCATCACGAGCGCCTGCCACTGTGCCGCGGCTGCGGAGGCCCCGATCATCACGAGCGCCGCGACGGCGAACCCGATCGGCATGCTGCCGCCGTCCCCGAGGAAGATCCGGGCGGATGGCCGCGAGAGGTTGTGCGGGAGGAAGCCCAGACAGGCGCCGCACAGCGCGGCGGCGGTGACGGCGAGCCACACGTCGGACTGCACGGCACCCAGAACGGCCATCGCGGCGGAGACGACGGCCGCCATCGTGCTCGAGGCGCCATCCATGTTGTCGAAGAGATTGAAGGCGTTGACGACCGCGAGGACCCAGATGACGGTCGCCGCCAGATCCGCCGCGCCGCCGAGGCCGAGCGACCAGCCGAGCCCGAAGGCCCAGAGCATCGCGCCGAGCGCGACCTCCACCACCACACGCTGCAGCGGCGGCACGCTGCGGCGGTCGTCGATCGTGCCCACGGCCCACAGCACGACCACTCCGCCGAGGATCGGCAGCGTCTGGCCGGCGTCGCGCGTCAGCAGCAGGACGACCGCGACGAAGCCGGCCACGACCGCGGCTCCGCCGAGAAACGGCGTCGGCTTCGCGTGCCCCCGGTAGCCGCGCGGCTGGTCGTCGAAGTCCAGGCGGGCGGCGATCCGGATCGCCAGCGGCGTCGTGCCGTAGACCATGGCGGTCGAGAGCGCCAGGCCGATGAGCAGCCTCACCTCGAGCGGCACGTCACGGACTCCGCCGGCGCACCCACGAGCGTGGCTGGATCATATCCGCCGGGAGCGCCCGGCAGGCCTGGAGCCGCGCTCCAGACGCTCGGCCATCCATTCGAACTCGCGCTGCAGTCCCGCTTCGAACGGCACGGTCGGCGAGAAGCCGAGCACGGCCTGCGCGCGCGAGGTGTCGGCGCCCGTGTCGCGCACGTCGCCGTCCTGCGCGGGCAGGTGGACCACGTCGAGCGCGCGGCCGGCGAACTCCCCGATGTGATCGATCGCCTCCGCCAGCGAGACGCGGGTGCCGCCGCCGATGTTGAACGCGAGGCCGGGCGCGCCCGGAGCCTCGGCGGCCGACCGGGTGGCTTCGACGACGTCGGCGACGAACGTGAAGTCGCGGGTCTGACGACCGTCGCCGAAGACGTTGACCGGCTCCCCGCGCAGCGCCGCGGCGCAGAAGATGTGAAACGCCATGTCGGGCCGCTGGCGCGGCCCGTACACGGTGAAATAGCGCAGGCTCGTCGTCTGCAGGCCGTAGTTGGCGTGGTACAGCGCGCACAGATGCTCGCCCGCGAGCTTCGTCGTGCCGTAGGGCGAGTGCGGCTGCGGCCGGACGTCCTCGTGGGTCGGCAGGGACTCCGCCTGGCCGTAGATCGACGACGAGGAGGCGTACACGAAGCGCTGGCCCTCGTTGCCGCGAGCGGCCTCGAGCAGGTGCTGGGTCGCGAGCACGTTGTTGCGCAGGTAGTTGTCGAACCGCTGGCCCCAGCTCGCCCGGACCCCGGGCTCGGCCGCCAGGTGAAACACCGTGTCGCAGTCCTCGAGAAGGTCGGCGACGGCGCCGCGGCTGAGGTCGACGGGAACGAAGTCGAAGGCGGTCCAGTCGCGGGACTGCTCGAGGTTGCGCAGCTTCGCGTCGCGCCCGTAGTTGTCGTTGAAGCAGTCCACTCCGACGACCTCCCAGCCGTCGGCGAGCAGCGATTCGGCGAGGTGCGAGCCGATGAAGCCGGCACATCCGGTGACGAGCGCGCGCATGTCACGGCAAGGTTAGGCCACGCATCCCGGGCCCGTCGTCAGCGACCGCGGCGGGCGAGGTCCACCTCACGGTAGAAGAGTCCCGGCTGATCGCCGGCCGGGCGCGGCGCGCGACGGATCACGCCGGTATCGATGAGCCGCCGCAGCGGCGAGCGCGGGGGCACGCTTCCGGGCACGAGCAGGACGACGCGCCCGCCGGCGGTCTCGAGGCCCCGGCGCAGGTCCGCGGCCTTCACGCGCGGGTCCAGGAAGTTCGGGATGCCCAGGTTCTCGGGCACCTGCGTGTGGCGCCGCTGGAGCGCCCCGGTGGCGTCGTAGAGCGGCGGCTCGGCGAGGAGCAGATCGCCGAAGCGGGTGTCGACCTCGACGTCCCTCCACTCGCGCTGGTCGGGCGTGCTCATCAGCCTGCCGAACGCGCGCGCGGACTCGTGACCTGCGCGATTGGCGTCCACGACCGGCGGCACGGCGAGGGCCATGAGCACGACGAGCGGCACGGCATACAGCGGTCGCGCCCGAAGGAGCGCGACGCACGCTGCGATGCCGAGAAACCCGAACTCGAACCCGACGTATTCGGACCGGTAGGAGGCGAAGTACTTCGCGAAAACCGGAAAGACGACGGGATCGAAGAGGATCAGCAACGGGGCCGCGAGCGCCCCCGCGATGAGGACGAACAGCAGCGGCTGCGCGCGGCGCCGGCGCACCAGCAGGAAGGCCGCCAGCGCGCCCAGCACGACGAGCAGCGGCGCGGTCCGATCGCCCCAGACCCCGTCGGAGGTGAGCGTCTCCGGGTGCAGGATGTACAGGTGCGGCGAGCTGTAGAGCAGCGGGACGTCGAGCGTCACCCGCCGCGGCGGCCACACGACGTCGCCGGACGCCAGCAGCGCGCTGAGCGCCGTCGCCGACCGCTCCGCGGCGGCCTCGTCGATCGAGGACGTCCCGAACGACAGCGCCTGCGGGATCGCAAGCGCCAGGACGACGCATGCGGCCAGCGTCGCGATCCCCAGCCGCCGCCACAGGCCGCCGAGCCAGCGCTTGCCGACGAGCGCGACGGCCAGCGCCGGAACCAGCAGGCTCGCGACGATGACCAGGTACTGGACGTGGACGAGCGCCGCGAGCCCGCACGTCGCCCCCGCGAGCGCGACCACCCCCCGGCGCGGGCGCTCCGCGCGCAGCTCCCGCGCGAGGAGCGCGAGACCGGTGAAGGCGATCGTGATCGCGAAGCCGCGGGCATCGCTGACGTGGCTGAAACGGTAGGCGTCGCCGCCGAGCAGCGGGATCGCGGCGACGCCGGCGAGCGCCGGGAGGACGCCCAGGCCCACGTTTCGCGCAAGCGCGAAGGCGGCCGCCGCCATCGCCGCCGCGCAGAGCACGATCCAGGCGAAGTTCGGCCGCCAGGGATCGTCGCCGGTGATCTTCGTGACAGCCGCCCGTGTCGTGAGATAGCCGGTGTACTTCGCGTTCTCGGGCGCCAGCGGCGGGCTGCGTGCAACGTTCGACGAGTCCGACCACACGAGCTCCTTGACCGCGTCGGTGC
>JAXDFS010000441.1:0-9466 GCA_034665465.1 Solirubrobacteraceae bacterium | reverse complement strand
TCTTCCGACTCGCATTCCGTCCGCGGTCGAGCGCTAAGCCCCGCCGCCGTTGCGCGGCAGCAGCGCGTGGCCATCGACCACCGACTGCGCGATCTCGACGACGCGGCGCGAGCTCTTGCGCGCGTTGTCGCGCAGCAGCTCGAACGCCGCGCGCTCGTCGGCCGAGTGGCGCTCCATGAGGATGCCCTTGGCGCGCTCGATCGTCCCGCGGCGGTCGATCGCGCTCTCGAGCTGCTCGACCTGCTCGGTGAGCCGCAGCGTCTGCGCATGGTGGTGCATGGCGACCTCGATCGCGCCCTGGACCTCCTCGAGGTTGCGCGGCCTGGCGAAGGCGTCGATGCCGCGCGCGGCGGCCTGGCTGACGAACTGCGGCCGGTGCTCGCCGAGCAGGGCGACGACCGGGCCGGAGGCGTATTCGGCGATCTCCTCGATCAGCTCGAGCGCATGCTCGTCGTCGTCGTGCACGGCGACGACGGAGAGGTCGGGCTCCTCGCTGGCGATCAGCTGGGCCGCCTGCGCGAGCGTCACGGCATGCGCCGTGACGGTGTGCCCGAGCTGCGCGAGCAGCGCATCCACCTGGCGCAACGTGGACTCGTCCTCGTCGGCGGCGAGGATGCGCAGGCCCCTGATTGTCGTCTGCTTGGCGATCGTGAATCCCCGTGCGAGTGACCGCTGCGGTGTGGGTATCATGACCTACGCGCGGCCCGGCCCATCGCCGCGCGGTTACGGCGCCCCTACCTCCGGCGCACATCTCCCGGAGGCTTTGCGTGCACGAATGCCGAACAGCGTCGTCCCAGAACCCGCGGTCCGCGCCCGGCGGAACGTCCTAGAGCGCATGCGCATGACCGCAGACGACAGATCGGGGGCGACCGGCCGCGGGGCCGAGCGCAGCCGCGAGGACCGCGAGCTCTTCCTGCGCTACCGCGAGGGCGACCTGCAGGCGCGCGAGCAGCTCGTCGAGCGCTTCCTGCCGCTGGCGCGCCAGCTCGCGCGCCGCTACCAGCGAGCGAGCGAGCCGCTGGACGACCTGCTGCAGGTCGCGTCGATGGGGCTCATCAAGGCGATCGACCGCTTCGACGCCGAGCGCGAGATCGCGTTCTCCTCCTACGCGGTGCCGACGATCCTCGGCGAGATCAAGCGCCACTTCCGCGACCGCACGTGGGCGGTCCGCGTGCCGCGCGACCTGCAGGAGCTGACGCTGAAGGTCGACCGGGCCGTCGGCAAGCTGTCCGAGGATCTGCGCCGCCAGCCGTCGGTCGCCGAGATCGGCGAGGCCGTGGGCGCCGACGAGGAGGACGTCCTGGAGGCGCTGCAGGCCGGCGGCGCCTACCGCGCGGTCTCCTTCGAGGCGCCTCGCGGCGCCGGCACGGGCGGGGAGGAGGACGTCACGACCCTCGCCGACTCGATCGGCATCGACGAGGAGGGCTTCGACCGCGCCGAGGAGCGCGCGACGCTCGCCCGGCTGCTGTCCAACGTCACGCCGCGCGAGCGCGAGGTCCTGCGGATGCGCTTCGAGCAGGACATGACGCAGGCCGAGATCGGCGCCGTCATCGGCGTCAGCCAGATGCAGGTCTCGCGCGTCATACGCCACGCGCTCACGCGGCTGCGCGCCGCGGCCGACGATCCGGGCCCCGCAACGCGCTAGACACGTTCGGGCGGCGCCCCCACGGGGCATGAGAGGTCTCGCCATGGCCGCCGCCGACCGTTCCGAGACCGAGCAGCAGCGTCTGGATCGCCAGCTCGAGCAGCTCCTGCAGGAGCTGCGCGTCGCGATGCCCGGGGTGCAGGTGCTGTTCGGCTTCTTGCTCGCGGTCCCGTTCCAGCAGCGCTTCGCCAGCGTCACCGACTTCCAGAAGGACGTCTACTTCGTCACGCTGCTGACTGCCGCCGCGGCGTCGGCGCTCTTCATCGCCCCGACCGCCTTTCATCGCATGATGTTCGAAGAGCACGACAAGCCGTTTCTCGTGGCTGTCGGCAGCAAGCTCGCGCTCGCGGGCCTCGTGTTCCTCGCCCTCGCGATGACCGGCGCGGTGCTGCTGGTCTCCGACGTGCTCTTCGACGGGGCGGCGGTCACCGCGACCGTCGCGATCACGTTCGTCCTGTTCGCCGGGCTGTGGTTCGGCCTGGGCACCGTCCGACGTCTCAGCGGAAAGCGCAGCCACCTATGACCAAGACCCCCGCAGCGATCCTCGACATCGACGGCACGCTCGTCGACTCCAACTACCAGCATGCGCTCGCGTGGTATCGCGCCTTTCGCCTGCATGGCATCACGATCCCCGTCTGGCGCTGTCACCGCGCGATCGGGATGGGGGGCGACCAGCTCGTCCGCTACCTGGCCGGCGAGGGCTTCGACGAGCGCGAGGGCGACGTCGTGCGCACCGAGGAGCACGCGCTCTTTCAGCAGCTCAAGCACGAGGTCCAGCCGTTCGCCGGCGCGCGCGGGCTGATCGAGGACCTCAAGGCGCGCGGGTCCCGGGTGGTGCTGGCCTCGTCGGCGAAGGCCGAGGACGTCGCGCACTACCTCGACCTGCTCGACGCCCGCGAGCTCGCCGACGGCTGGACGGACTCCGACAGCGTGGAGCGCACGAAGCCCGCCCCGGATCTCGTGCAGGCGGCGCTGGACCTCGTCGACGGCGGACCCGCGGTGATGATCGGCGACTCGACCTGGGACGTCGAGGCGGCCAAGGCGGCGAAGGTCAAGACGATCTGCGTGCGGACCGGCGGGTTCGGGGCCGACGAGCTGCAGGACGCCGGCGCCACCGCGGTCTTCGAGTCGATCGCCGACCTGCGCGAGCGGTTGTCGGAGACCCCCTTCGGGTAGGGCGAAGGCATGCTTTTGATGCTCGCCCGATCCTCACCGGACCTGAAGGTGCCGCAGCCGGGGGAGGCCCCGACGCCGATCGTGCCCGAGACGCCCAGCGTCCCCACCGAGCCAGATCCGTTCCCGACGCCCGACCCGGTGGGCCCGAGCGTCCCCGAGCCCGATCCCGACCGCTCGATCACGATCGAGCCCACCGAGCAGCCGCAGACCATCTAGACCGCCGCGGCGGGCCGCGCGGCCTCCGCGGCAGCTGCAACGTGGCGTGCGACCGCAGGGATCCGGGCCCGCGGGGGCGTACTCTGTGTCCATGCCCCGGTCGATCTGGACAGGCGCGATCTCGTTCGGGCTCGTCACCGTCCCCGTCAAGCTCTACTCGTCGGTCTCGCGCAAGTCGGTGCGCTTTCACCAGCTCAACGGCAAGACCGGCGTGCGCATCCAGCAGAAGCGCGTGGACCCGACGACCGGCGAAGAGGTCGCCTACGAGGACATCGTCAAGGGCTATGAGCTGACGCCCGACCGCTACGTCGTCATCGAGCCCGGTGAGCTCGAGGCGCTCGATCCCAAGAAGACCAAGGCGATCGAGATCGAGGACTTCGTCGCGCTCGACGAGATCGACCCGATCTTCTACGACCACCCGTACTACCTGGCGCCCGGCCCCGGCGGCGCCAAGCCCTACCGGCTGCTGCTGGACGCCATGCGCGAGACCGGCCGCGTCGCGATCGCGAAGGTCGTCATCCGCTCCAAGCAGCAGCTCGTGGCCGTGCGCCCGATGGGCGACGACGCCCTCGGCATGGCGACGATGGTCTTCCCGGACGAGATCATCGACCCCACGTCGATCGACGAGCTGTCGGCCGTCGCCGACGTCGAGGTCAACGATCGCGAGCTCTCGATCGCCAAGCAGCTCGTGGACTCGCTCACCGGCGAGTTCGAGCCCGAGAAGTACCGCGACACCTACCGCGACGAGGTCCTCGCGCTCGTCGAGCGCAAGGCCGAGGGCAAGGAGATCGCAGTCCAGCCCGAGTCCGACGAGGAGGACGCCCCGGTGCCGGACCTGATGTCCGCGCTGAAGGCCAGCCTCGACGCCGTCCGCTCGCGCGAGAGCAACGGCGCCAGCGCCGCGAAGACGCCGGCCGCCAAGAAGCCCGCCGCCGCGGCGAAGAAGCCGGCCGCCAAGAAGCCCGCCGCCAAGAAGCCGGCGGCCAAGAAGACCTCCGGCAAGAGTTAGCCGCCGTGCGGGCGGCGGGTAGTCCCGCCTACCCGCCATGGCAACCGCCCCGACTCGCTCACGGCGGCTGCGCCGCTCCGATCCCAGCGCCCCCGGCTATGCCCGCAGGCGCCGCGGCAAGGGCTTTCAGTACCTCGACGAGGACGGCGAGCGGATCACCGACCCGGAGATCGTCGCGCGCATCACCGACCTCGTCATCCCGCCGGCGTGGCGCGACGTCTGGATCTCGCCGGACCCGTTCGGCCACATCCAGGCGACCGGCGTCGACCAGGCGGGCCGCAAGCAGTACCTCTACCACCCCCGCTGGCGCGCGCGCCGCGACCAGCAGAAGTTCGACGACATGGTCGCGTTCGCCCGCGCGCTGCCGGCCCTGCGCTCCGTGGTCGAGCAGGACATCGCGCTCGGTGACCTGTCGCGCGAGCAGGTGCTCGCCTGCGCCGCCCGGCTGCTGGATCGCGGCTTCTTTCGGATCGGCTCGGAGGTCTATGCGGTCACGAACGAGACCTACGGGCTGGCGACGATGCTCAAGCGCCACGTGACCTGCTCGGGCGACGTCCTGAGCTTCGACTACGTCGCCAAGGAGAGCAAGCGCCGCGTGCACGCGATCACCGACCCCGAGGTCGCGGCGGTCGTCGGCACCCTCAAGCGCCGCCGCGGCGGCGGCGACGAACTGCTGGCCTACAAGAGCGGCGGGCGCTGGTGCGACGTGCGCTCGCCCGACATCAACGCCTACCTCAAGGCCGCGACGGGCCTCGACGTCTCGGCCAAGGACTTCCGGACCTGGGGCGCGACGGTGCTCGCCGCGGTGGGCCTGGCGGTCAACGAGCCCGCCCTGCTGAGCCCGCCCGCCCGCAAGCGGGCGATCATGCGCGCGGTCAAGGAGGTCGCCTACTACCTGGGCAACACGCCGGCGGTCGCGCGCAACTCCTACATCGACCCGCGGATCTTCGACCGCTACCGCGACGGCCAGACGATCCGCCGCAAGCTCGAGCTCGTCGGTGCCGTTGCTGACGCCACTGCCATCCAGGGCCCCGTCGAGGAGGCGGTGCTGGACCTGCTGGAGTCCTGAGGCGCGCCGTCAGCCGGCGCTGTCGTGCGCTGCCGCGACGGCCTCGACAGCCGCCGCGCGGCTGGGGAGGATCGTGAAGATCTGGTCGAGCCCCGTGATCTCGAAGGTCTTGGAGATGTTCTCGTCGACGTTGACGATCGCCAGCGCGCCGTCGCGCGAGCGCAGCCGCTTGACCGCGCCGATCAGCACGCCGAGGGCCGTGGAGTCCAGGAACGTCGTCTCGGTGAGGTCGACGATGATGCGCACGCGCCCGGCCTCGATCGACTCGGCGAGCACCTGCTTGAGCTCGGGCGCCGTGAAGAGGTCGATCTCACCGCGCACGGCGAGGACGTGGCGCTCGCCATCGATCGGATGCTCGGTGACTGCGAACTCAGGAGGCATCTGACCCCATTCTGTCGATCATGGTCGGTCGCTGCACGTCAAACCCCAGGCGGATGCGCAGGAACTCGCCGTCCCCGTCGCTGTCGGCCTGGGTCTCCAGCTCGTCTGCCACCCGCTCGAGCACGTTGCCGATCCCGGGCAGCGCGGCCGATGCCACGAGCTCGTCCGCGCCGTCGACGCGCAGCGGGCCGACGAGCAGCTCGACGCAGCCCAGCTCCACCGCGACGCGGACGTGCACGCGCCCGTCGTCCGAGAAGGAGCCGGCCTTGGCGGCGATCGCGTCGGCGACCAGCAGCGCATCGTCGAGGCGATCGATCGGGCAGTCGGCGCGGGCCGTGAGCATGCCGACGACCCGTCCCAGCACGGGGCCGGCGAGCGGACCGTCGGCGACCGTCACTTTCGCCTCGTTGGTCCCGGTGTCGACGTTCACGCGTGGTCCCCGTCGTCGAGCGAGAACGTCATCCGGACCTCGGTGCGGTCGTCGTCGTCCTTGCCGAGCTCGAGCGTCTCGGCGAGCGTGGCGATCAGCGGCAGGCCGAGGCCGAGGCCGGGGGAGTCCGGCCGCGGCACGATGCCACGGCCCCGGTCGCGGATGACGACGGTCAGGTGGCGGTCCTCGATGCTCGCGTCGACCTCCAGCGAGCCGTCCTCGCCGTCGTCATAGGCATGGATGACCACGTTGGTGCAGGCCTCGGTGATCGCGAGCTTGATGTCGGCGAGCGTCTGCTCGTCGACGCTCAACGCCTCGGCGAAGCCGCCGAAGGCGTGCCTGACGACCGCGACGTTCTCTGCGCGGGCAGGCAGCTTGAGCTCGAGATCGGGCGTGACGTTCACCTCTTCCGGATGCAGAACTCACGGCCCGGTTTGGGCCGTCAGTCGCCATGGTGCCCACGGTGCTCGCGTTTCACTCTCGTCCCCGAGGTTCGTACGCTGATCGACGACAGAATCGAAGGCCAGCATAGTGGCCCGGGGCGCGCCCGGCGGGGCGGCAGCCCGGACCGGATCGCACGCCTGCCCGCTGCTACGCTTTTCCGCTCCGCCTCAAGTGCCGCGCGCCGCCTCTGGAGGCACTCCCATATGAGCACCCAGTCCCACCTGCCACAGGCTGAAGGCCTCTACGACCCGCGCTACGAGCACGACGCCTGCGGAGTGGCGCTCGTCGCGCGCCTGGACAACATCCCCTCGCACGAGGTCGTCGACAAGGGGCTGCTGGCGGTCGAGAACCTCGAGCACCGCGGCGCCACGGGCGCCGACCCGCGCACGGGCGACGGTGCCGGGATGCTGCTGCAGATGCCCCACGGCTTCTTCCGCGCGGCCGTGGACTTCGAGCTGCCCGACCGCGGGCGCTACGGCGTCGCCGTCTGCTTCTTGCCCAAGGACGTGACGCGGCGCGCCAAGCTCGAGGCGATGCTCGAGCTCAACGTGCGCATCGAGGGCCAGCGCGTGCTCGGCTGGCGCGACATCCCCGTCGACACCGATCACGTCGGCGAGACGGCGGCCGCGACGCGCCCGATCATGCGCCAGCTGCTCGTCGAGGCCGGCCCCGGCTTCGAGTCCGACCAGGACGCGTTCGAGCGCAAGCTCTACGTCATCCGCCGCATCTGCGAGCTGGCTGCGGGGCCGGACCTCTACATCGCCTCGTTCTCCTCGCGCACGATCGTCTACAAGGGGATGCTGGTCCCCGACCAGCTGCGCCGCTTCTTCCCGGACCTCACGAACCCGGAGATGAAGAGCGCGATGGCGCTGGTGCACTCGCGCTTCTCGACGAACACGTTCCCGAGCTGGCCGCTGGCGCACCCCTACCGCGTGGTCGCCCACAACGGCGAGATCAACACGCTGATGGGCAACGTCAACTGGATGCGCGCGCGCGAGTCGCAGCTGGCCTCGCGCCTGTTCGGCATCGACCTGCAGAAGATCATGCCGATCGTCGTCCCGGGCAACTCGGACACCGCGACGTTCGACAACGTCCTCGAGCTGCTCATGCTCGCCGGCCGCTCGCTGCCGCACGCGATCATGATGATGATCCCGGAGGCCTACGCCGACCGCGACGACCTCCCCGACGACCTCAAGGGCTTCTACGCCTTCCACTCCTGCCTGATGGAGCCATGGGACGGCCCGGCGGCGGTGGCGTTCACCAACGGCTCGATCGTCGGCGCGACGCTGGACCGCAACGGCCTGCGCCCGGGGCGCTGGGTCGAGACGCACGACGGGCTCGTCGTGCTCGGCTCCGAGGCCGGCCTGCTGCCGATCAGGACCGAGGAGATCAAGCGCCTGGGCCGCCTGCAGCCGGGCAAGCTGTTCCTCGTCGACCTCGAGCGCCACCGCATCGTCGACGACGAGGACGTCAAGCGCGAGGTCTCCACGCAGCAGCCCTACGCGGAGTGGTTCGAGCGCAACACGATCCACTTCGACGACCTCGCGCCCGCGCACGTGACGATGACCGGCCTGCAGCCGACCAAGCTGCGCCAGCTCGCGTTCGGCTATACGCAGGAGGACCTGCGCGTGCTGATCGCGCCGATGGCCCAGACCGGCGCCGAGCCAATCGGCTCGATGGGCAACGACAACGCCCTCGCCGTCCTGTCGGACCGCCGACCGCCGCTGTTCTCCTACTTCAAGCAGCTCTTCGCGCAGGTGACCAACCCGCCGATCGACCCGATCCGCGAGTCGATCGTCATGTCGCTCGCGACCGGCATCGGCGGCGAGCGCAACCTGCTCACCGAGACTCCCGAGCACGCGCACAAGCTGATCCTCGACCAGCCGATCCTGCGCAACCACGAGCTCGAGACGCTGCGCATGGTCCACGACGAGATCTTCCGCGCCCACACGCTGGACATCACGTGGGACATCGGCGACGGCCCCGGCGGGATGCGCGCCGCGCTGGCCAAGCTCTGCGACGACGCCCACGACGCGGTCGCCGCGGGTGTCAGCGTCCTGATCCTGTCCGACCGCCAGCTCGGCCCGCGCCGCGCCGCGATCCCCTCGCTGCTGGCCGTCGCCGCGGTCCACGAGCACCTCGTGCGCGAGGGCACGCGCCTGCGCGCGGGCCTCGTGCTGGAGTCCGGCGAGCCGCGCGAGGTCCATCACATGGCGACGCTGATCGGCTACGGCTGCGAGGCGATCAACCCCTATCTCCTGCTCGACACCGTCGGCGAGATGGTCGGCGACGGGCGCATCCCCGGCATCGACAACGTCGACAAGGCCGAGCGCAACATCGTCCAGGCGATCGGCAAGGGCCTGCTGAAGACGATCTCGAAGATGGGGATCTCGACGACGCAGTCCTACTGCGGCGCGCAGATCTTCGAGGCCGTCGGCCTCGAGCACGACCTGATCGACCGCCACTTCGCGGGCACCGCGTCGCGGATCGGCGGCATCGGCATGGAGGTCCTCGGCCGCGAGACGCTCGATCGCCACGCGCAGGCCTACCCCGCCGATCACGAGCAGCTGCTGCCCGTCGGCGGCATCTATGCCTGGCGGCGCGAGGGCGAGTACCACCAGTGGAACCCGGAGACGATCGCGGCGCTGCAGCACGCGGTGGGCACCAACGGCGCCAACGGCGATGCCCTGGCGAAGTACCGCGAGTACGCCGCGATGGTCAACGACGACGCGTCGCGCAGGGCGACGCTGCGCGGGCTCATGAGGTTCAGGACCGAGGGCGTCGAGCCGATCGACATCGACGAGGTCGAGCCGGCCACCGCGATCGTCAAGCGCTTCGCGACCGGCGCGATGTCGCTGGGCTCGATCTCGCGCGAGTCGCACGAGAACCTGGCGATCGCCATGAACCGCCTGGGCGGCAAGTCCAACACCGGCGAGGGCGGGGAGGACCCCGACCGCTTCACGCCCGATGCCAACGGCGACCTGCGCCGCTCGGCGATCAAGCAGGTCGCCTCCGGGCGCTTCGGGGTGACGATCCACTACCTCGTCAACTCCGACCAGCTGCAGATCAAGATGGCCCAGGGCGCCAAGCCCGGCG
>JAXDFS010000440.1:0-6809 GCA_034665465.1 Solirubrobacteraceae bacterium | reverse complement strand
GATCACGTCGCTGCGCTCCAAGGAGGAGGCGCACGACTACCGCTACTTCCCCGAGCCCGACCTCGTCCCGGTCGCCACCTCCGAGGAGATGCTGGCGGTCGCGCGCGCTGCGATGCCCGAGCTGCCCGCCGCGCGCGAGGAGCGCCTGCAGACCCTCGGCGTGAGCGCCGCGAGCGCGCGCCAGCTCGCCTGGCGCACCGAGCTCGGCGACTACTTCGAGGCGGCCCTGGCAGCCGGGAACTCGCAGGTGGGCGGTCTCGTCCAGCCGCTGGCCAACTGGGTCTGCAACGAGCTCGTGGCGCGCGTGGGAGAGCAGGACCCGGCGGCGTCCAACGTCGCGCCGGCGGCGCTCGCGAAGCTCGTCGCGCTCGTCTCCGAGAAGGCCGTGACGGTCGGCAACGCCAAGCTCGTGCTCGACCGGCTCGTGCAGGACGGCGGCGACCCTGCGCAGATCGTCGAGGCCGAGGGCCTGGGCGCGATGGCCGGCGGCGACGACGCGCTGGAGCCGATCGTCGAGGCGGCGCTCGCCGCCAACGCCGACGCCGCCGAGAAGATCCGCGCCGGCAACATGAAGGCGATCGGCGCGATCATCGGGCACGTCATGCGCGAGACCAAGGGCCGCGCCGACGGCGCCGAGGTCACCCGCATCGTGCGCGCCAAGCTCGGCGTCTGAGGCATGGGCGCGAGCGTCCGGCTCGTCGGCGGGCCCACGGTCGTCCTGGAGTACGGCGGCCTGCGCTGGCTCACGGATCCGACGTTCTCCGCGCCCGGGGAGCACGCGGGCGGCCTCGTGAAGACCAGCGGCCCCGCGGTCGCGGCGGCCGACCTCGGCGCGATCGACGTCGCGCTCGTCTCCCACGACCACCATGCCGACAACCTCGATCCGACGGGTCGCGAGCTGCTGGGCGACATCCCGCGGGTGTTCACGACCGGCGCAGGCGCCGCGCGCCTCGGCGGCGACGTCGCCGGCCTGGACCCCTGGGAGACCGTTGCCCTCACCGGGCTTGGCGGCGAGCGCGTGGCGGTCACGGCGCTGCCGGCGCTGCACGGCCCGCCCGGCAGCGAGGACGTCACGGGCCCGGTGATCGGCTTCCTGCTGGCGGGCGACGGCCTGCAGACGGTTTACGTGTCCGGCGACAACGCCTCGCTGGACGTCGTGCGCGAGATCGCCGAGCGCGCCGGCGACATCGACGTCGCGATCCTCTTCGCGGGCGCCGTCCAGCTCGCCCGGCGCTTCGACGGCGCCTACCTCACGCTCTCCTCCGACCGGGCGGCGGAGGCGACGCGCATCCTCAGGGCGCCGGTGGCGATCCCCGTGCACTTCGAGGGCTGGGCGCACTTCACCCAGGGCGCCGACGCCCTGCGTGCGGCGTTCCACGGCAACGGCGTGGCCGACCGGCTGCGCCTGCTGGCGCCCGGCGAGACCTGCGTCACGCCGTGATCGCGAGCCCCAGCAGGGCCGACGCCTGCTCGGGCGCGACGGCGCGCGACCAGAGAAAGCCCTGGCCATGGCGGCAGCCCATCGCCTGCAGGATCGCCATCTGCTCGGCGGTCTCGATCCCCTCGGCGACGACGTTGAGGCGCAGGCCGGCGGCCATGCGCACGATCGCCTCGACGATCGTCGAGTCGTCGATGTCGCGGCCGAGCCCGGCGATGAAGCGGCGGTCGATCTTGATCTCGTCGATCGGGAACCGCCGCAGGTACGCCAGCGACGAGTAGCCGGTCCCGAAGTCGTCGAGCACGAGCCCCACGCCGAGCTGCTTCAGGGCGCGCAGGTTCTCGGCGACGAGCTCGGACTCCTCCATCAGCGCGCTCTCGGTGAGCTCGAGCGCCAGCGCGGCCGGGGGCAGGCCAGTGTGGGCGAGAACGGCGGCGACGTGCGCGGCCAGGCCCGGCTCGCAGACCTGGCGCGGCGACAGGTTCACCGACACGCGAAACGGTCGGTCGCCGAGCAGGCCGCGCCAGCGCGCCGCCTGCAGACAGGCATGCTGCAGCATGAGGTTGCCCAGCCCGAGGATCGCGCCGCTGTCCTCCGCGGTGGCGATGAACGCGTCGGGCTGGACGAGGCCGCGCTCGGGATGGTCCCAGCGCACGAGCGCCTCCATCCCGACGATCTCCCCGTCGGCCAGCGACACGATCGGCTGGTAGTGGGCGATGAGCTCGTCCGCGACGCCGAGCGCACGGCGCAGGTCGCGGTCCAGGCGCAGGCGCTCGGTCGCGTCGCCGCGCATGACCTCGTCGAAGATCTCGCAGTGCCCGCGGCCCTGCTCCTTGGCGCGGTACATCGCCGCGTCGGCCTCGCGGATGAGGTCCTCGGCCGGGCGGGTCGGCCCGTCGGCAAGCGCGATCCCCACCGACGCCGTGGCGAAGTGCTCGCCGCTGGCCAGCGTGTAGGGCCGGCCCAGCTCCTCGATGATGCGCTTGGCGATGCCGATCGCCTCCAGCGCGTGCCCGACGTCGTCGCAGACGACGCAGAACTCGTCGCCGCCGAAGCGCGCGACGGTGTCGCCGGGGCGCATGACGCTGCTCAGGCGGGTCGCGACCGCGCACAGCAACTCGTCGCCGGCGCGGTGACCGCGGCTGTCGTTGATGAGCTTGAACTGGTCGAGGTCGAGGAACAGCACGGCGACCGGGCCGCGGCGCGTCGCGCGCCGCAGCGCCTGCGTGAGGCGGTCGGCCAGCAGCGTGCGGTTGGGCAGGCCGGTCAGCGGGTCGTGCAGCGCCTGGTGGCGCATGTCCTGCTCGGCGTTCAGGCGCTCGATCGCGTCGGCGAGCACGTTGGCGGTGGCCTGCAGGAAGGTCAGCTCGTCGGCGGTGAGCTCCGGCTCGGTCGGCACGCGCAGAAAGCCCAGGCGCGACTGCCCAGGCCCGATCGGGATGTCCCGGGCGTCCAGCGGCCGGCTGCCGGCCTCCAGGCGGCGCCCGTCGACGGACGAGAGGATCGTGGCGCCGACCTCGCGGCCGAGCGCTGCGCTCCCGACCGAGACGGCCTTCTCGACGAGGTCGCGCAGGTCCTCGCCCTCGAGCGCGAGTTGCCCGAGGCGTGCGACGGCGGCCTGCTGGCGCAGGCTGCGCTCGAGCTTGGCCTCGGCGGCCGCGAGACCTTCGCGCGCGCCGTCCAGCGCCTCGGCGGTGCGGCCCACTTCGCGCTGCAGCGTGTTGAAGGAGTCGGCCATCGCGCTGACCTCGTCGCGCGAGGTGACATGCACCGGGATGACGTCGATGCGCGCCTTGGCGGCGCTGAGGTCGCCGACGCTGAGTGCGCGCATCGCGCGCGTGAGGTCCGCGAGGGTGCCGGTCGCGAGGCGGTCGGCGGCGGCCGAGACCTGCTCGACGGCGTGGCCGATCATGCCCGGGAGGATCAGGCCGACGGCGACGCTGAGCATCGCGACGGCGACGAAGATGTCCTGCAGCAGCGAGATGAGCGCGGGGTCGGTCTGCGGCACGTAGCTGACGGCCAGCAGGTAGCCGGCGCCGTCGAGCGCGATCACGGCGATCATCGCGCCGGTCAGCTTGAGGTGCAGCGAGCGCTTGACGCCCGGCTGCCCGCTGCGGCGCCGGTCGCTGACGCGCCGCCAGGCGTACAGCAGCGACCCGGCGTAGGCGAGCCCGAGCGACAGCAGCACCGTCGGCAGCCCGAACTGCTCGAAGCCGAGCGCGGTTGCCAAGAACCACACGCCGGCGGCGGCCACGCCGAGCCCGATCGTGCCGCGCGGGGCGCGGAACGGGCGCTCGCGGTCGGGCTCGTTGCGGCGTAGCAGCCACACGGCGACCGACGGCAGCGCGATCGCGATGAGGTAGGCGAAGTTCGCGGCCGCGATCATCCACGTGGGAACGCCGAGCAGCAGCGCGCCGATCGCGAAGCCGGCCGTGATGACGGTCGTGACCCAGGGCACGTCGCGGCGCGTGCGCCCGGCCCACGAGCGCGGCAGCAGCCCGTCCTCGGAGAGCTGCGACAGCGTCCGCGCGGCGCCTGCGAGCGGCTGCATCGTGCCCATGAACATGTTGGCGACCATGAACCAGACGGCAGCGGACTTGGCGACCCCGGCGAGCAGCGGCGCGAACGTGGGGCCGAGCGTGGCGCTCAACTCCCCGCCCATGGCAGCGGGCCCGATCGTGCCGAGCCAGACGAGCGGCAGGACGACGAAGAACAGGCCCGCCATCGCGCCGCTGGCGAAGACCGAGCGCGGGAGGTTGCGTGCCGGGTCGCGCATCTCGCCGACGTGGCAGGTCGCGGCCTCGAACGCCGGGGCGGCGAAGCCGACGAGGTACAGGCCCGCCATCGCCGACGTCAGCGCGCCGAAGGCGCCGTCGAAGGGCGTGTCCAGGTGAAAGGAGGTCGCGCGGCCGACGTCGACCGTGCCCGCCACGATCGGGATGACCGCCGAGAGCAGCGCGAGGAGCGCGGCGGCGACCCCGACGGGGATCGCGAAGCGGGTGACCGCGCGCACTCCCATGAGGTTGATCGCGGCGAACGCGACGACGATCGCGATCGCCAGCGGCGTGACCGGGATGAACGGCAGGTACCACTGGTGCAGCGCGGAGGCCGACAGGATCGCGGTGAAGCCGCAGGTGGGGACCCAGCCCCACCAGTAGCAGACGCCGGTGAGGTTCGCGAGCACCGGGCTGTAGGGCTTGAAGGCCTCGGCGCAGGTTGCGGAGATGCCCCCGACGCGCTCTGGCCACATCAGCACGAGCTCGGTCCAGCCCGGGGCCGCGGCCCAGCTCAGCAGCACGCCGACGATGAGGATCGGGATGGCGCCGCTGCCCTGCGAGGCGATGAGCGCCGCGACGAGGAACACCATCTGGTTGGAGCCGCCCATCGCGAGTGCGGAGGTGCCCAGCCAGGAGATTGTCCGCGGATGAGGCGCGGGGGTGGTATCGGAGATGAGCGGTCCTCGTGCGCGGGATGGGCTGCGCGTGATCCATCGACAACTCGCCCGCACGGCTTGAGCGCAACATGCGTCCGGACGCCCCCGACCGGCGTACCATGACCTCAGACCCCGCCGCGAAGGAGACCCGCGATGTCAAAGCTCGTACGCATGGATCAGACCGGTCACTCGACCCTCGCCGAGTGGACGCCGGACGACCCGGTCGCCGTCGAGGCCGCAGTGCGGGCCTTTCGCACCGAGCTCGACCGCGGCTACCTCGCGATGGTCAGCACCGGGCCCGGGCACGCCGAGCAGGTCCGCGAGCTGCCGCTCGACGCGAGCCTCGTCATCCTGCGCCTGCCGATCGCCGGCGGCTGACGCGGCGGGAGCGGGAGCCGTGGCCGCCGAGGCCCAGCGGATCGAGGTCCTGCCCGAGACCGCGACGGTCCACTGGCGCCCGCGCGTCGACGACGCGGGCCTGCGCCGCTCGGCCCTGCTCTGGACGCTGACGACCGTCGGCCACGTCGTGCCGTTCGCCGGCGCCGCCGGGCTGCTGCTCTACCTGCAGCCGCTGTCGTTGCCGGTCGCCCTCGTCTGTCTTGCGCACGCGTGGGTGATCCCCGAGCTCTACGCCCAGCGCGGCGCGAACGTCGTGCGGCTGCACACGCGCGCCGCCCGCGAGCCCGAGCGGCGGTCGGTCGGGCTGCTCGGCGACCTCGTCGGCCACGAGGCCCGCGAGCTGCATGCGCAGACCGGGCTCGTGCTGGAGCCCGGGCGGCTGGGCAACTGGCTCGTCGGCGAGGCCGGCGCGGTGCTCCTGCACGGGCGCCGGCGCCGCGCCTACTGCTACTGCGTGAAGGTCGACCCGGGCGCGGTGGCCGAGGCGACCGGCGGCGCCCCGCTGCCGTCCGGCGATCGCATCGCCCATCTGCTGCTCGCCCTGCGCGCCGACGAGGAGGGCTTCGCGACGGTCGCCAACCTCAACTTCTCCGGGGCGCGGTGGCGGCTGCGGCGGCGCCTGTCGGCCCCGATGCGCCCGGCGCTCGACCGCGCCGCGGCGCGGCCCGACAAGCGGTCCAGCGCCCCTCTCTGAATCTCCGACCTTGGTCCAATGGCGGTTGCGAGATCTTGCACCATGATCATGTCCATGCCCGCAAGCCCCGACCTCACCCGCCGCGTACTCATCCCCGTTGCAGGACCGACATCCTCGCCGGGACAGGCTCCTCGGGTCCGCCATTACCGGCTGGCCCGGGTGCCGACGCAGACCCGTTCGGACCCGGCGATGGACCGCTTCGCGCACCTGCGCAGAAGCTACGACTGACGATCCCCTACCCCGCGTGACGCCCCTTGCCGGGGAGTAGGCTTGAAGGATGTCCACCTCCTCTCCTTCAAGCTCCTCCCTCGGCAAGCGGGCCGTCGCGCTGCTCGTCGTCCTGGTCGCGGCGTTCGTCATCTTCAAGGTCGTCATCGGGATCGTCACCGCGGTGGCGACGGTGATCGCCGTCGTGCTCGCGATCGCCGCCCTGATCTGGGCGATCCGCGTCCTCTGAGCGGGTCCGTCACGTGATGGCCGGAGGCGCCTACGTGGCGATCGCGCTGGGCTTCGCCTTCGCCGGCGGCGTGGTCGGGCGCCTGAAGGGCAGCTCGTTCTGGATCTGGTTTCTGATCTCGGGCGCCGTCCCGTTCATCGGGCTGTTGACCGCGATCGTCTACCGCTCCGAGCGCGACGAGCTGCGCCGGCAGTGCCCGCAGTGCGGGCGGGTGTGCAAGCTCTACGACGCGCTGTGCGTGCACTGCGGGGCCGAGCTGGAGTTCCCCGAATCGGCGATCGCGCCCGAATCGGCGGTCACAACCGCCCGCTAGACTGGGCCCTCAGCCGGCCACGGGGCCGGCCTGTCCTTATGCGGAGAGGAGGTCGTGACATGCGTGCGGTCGATG
>JAXDFS010000439.1:0-4188 GCA_034665465.1 Solirubrobacteraceae bacterium | reverse complement strand
CGCGGCCGCGTAGGCGATGCCGGTCCGCCCCGCGTAGAGCCCGGGCGCGGCGCCGGCCGGAACGTCGCCGGCGTGGGCGAGCGCCTGGCCGATCGCGCCGAGCGCAGTGCGCCGCACCGCGGGGTCGCCGGTCGCGGCATGCAGGTGCGCGAGAAACAGCGCGACGCCGGCCGTGCCGTGGCCGAGGCCGGGGCCGAGCGCGCGGTGCAGCGGGCGCCCGGAACCCGCCTCGGCGTCGCTGCCGATCCAGTTGCACTGCCCGCGATACCAGAAGGCCTCGCGCAGCAGGCGGTCGCCGATCCCCGCCGCCGCGGCGAGCAGATCGGGCGCCGCGGTCGCCGCCGGCGGCGGCGCGATGCTACGAAAGCTCGTACGCATCCGCCGATCCGGGTTGCAGGTAGGGCGCGTCGAGTCGCAGGCCGGCCGCGGCGAAGCGCTCGCGCACGAGCGCCAGGCGCTGCGCGGGCTCGCGCAGCCCGCGCTCGCCGGCGGCGACGACGGCGTCGGCGAGCAGCCCGCAGCGATGCGCGGCGAAGCCCTCGGCACCGGGCGGCTCCTCGGCCACGGCGAGGCCGCGCGTGAGCGGCTTGGCGAAGGCGGGGGCACCGTCGGCGAGGTGTGGGCCGAGCGTGCGCAGCAGCGGGCGCACCAGCTTCATGGCAGCGGCGAAGTCGGTCCTGGCGAGCAGCAGGCCGGCGGCGCCTGGATCGGCGTAGCGGCGCGGATCGGCGCGCAGCTGGAGGCTGAAGGGCACGCCGGCGCCGTTGAGGACGTAGCTGACGCGCGCGACGAGCGCGGCGGCGCCCGTCGCCGCGATGGTCCAGCACAGCCGCACGAGCGCCCGGGCCGGCTCGGGCGCCGGGGTGTCGCCGAGCGCGATGTGCAGGCCGGGGACGAAGCCGGTCAGCTCCTTGGGCAGGCGGACATCGGCGTGCGCGCCCGCGACCCGGCAGTCCTCTGCCGGCGCCAGCAGCCGCAGGCCGTCGGGGCGCACGACCGTCAGCGACTCGTCGTCGTTGCCGGCGCCCGCGCCGGCAACGCGCCACCCGGGCTGCCAGCAGCCCCGGCCGCCGTTGGCCTGCGAGAGCGCACGGGCGAACTCGCCGCCGTCGTTGCCCGGCGCGACCTGCGCGCGGCGCGATGGCCGGGGCACGCCCGTGGCGGAGAAGTCCTCCAGCAGTCGAGCCCGGATCGCGCCCGTGAGCTCGAACGCGGCGATGCGCCGGCCGAACCACAGAAGCGCATCCGGCGGGCGGGCCTCGACGGCCTGCATCGCGGCCGCCGCCTGCGCCTCGTAGCGATCGGCGGTCACGCGCGCAGCCCCAGCAGTTCGCGCGCCGCCTCGCGCGGGCGCCCGAGCATGTCCGCGCTCACCCGCAGCGAGGCCTCGACGCGCTCGCTCATCAACACAGCCTCCTGCGTGTGCTCGTAGGCGCTCTGCACGAGCCGCGCGCCGGCGAAGCGCACCGAGCGCAGCAGCAGCTGCGAAGCGCACTCGTCGTCCAGCCGCCGGCCACGCACGTACGCGTGCCACAGCGCCGCGATCGCCGGTCGCCCCGAGGTCTGCGGGCGGCCGTCGAGCCCGCCCGCGAGATGGTCGCTGAAGGCCGAGCCGACGTCGAAGGCCGGATCGCCCCAGCCGGCCATCTCCCAGTCGACGAGCTTGATCGCGGTGCGCCGCCCGGCGCCGCCGGGGGCATGGGCGATGCAGTTGGCCCACTTGACGTCGCGGTGTACGAGCGCCTCGGTGTGCCAGCCCTCGCGCAGCTCGTCGAAGCCGTCCTGGAGGCGCTCGTCGGCCTGGATCGCCTTGACCAGCTCGGCGCTCGCGGCGCTCATGTAGCGCAGCGCCTCCAGCGGCGGGCGATGCAGCGCCAGCACCCAGGGCGGGTCGCGCCGCAGCTGCTCGTCATCGGGCGCGACCCCGTGCAGGCGCGCGAGCACGCGGCCGAGCGCCGCTGCCAGGGAGGGGCTGCAGCGGCGGCGGTCGAGATCCTCGCCGCCGGCGATCCACTCGAGGACGAGGATGCCGCGCCCGGCGTCGAAGCCGTGCAGGCGCGGCACGCACGCCGCCAGGCTCGCAGGACCGCCGGCCAGCCGCCGGTACAGCGCAACCTCGTTGGCGAGCGTGTGCGCGCTGTCGGCCGCCAGCCCCTGCTTGAGCAGGTAGCTCTCGCCGGGGCCGCCACTGACGCGGAAGTTGCGGTTGCGGCTGGAGGCGTCGGCGATCCGCAGCCGTCCCGAGACGATCGACCTGGGACTGATGAGCCGCCGCCGCAGGAGATACGCGGCGACTTCGTGCTGTTCGAGCATCGGCATCGCGGGGGCGCGAGTCCCAGAAGGCCACGCGGCGAAGCGAGTGTAGGCCGGTGGTCAGGCCGGCGTCACGACGGGCCACCGTGCCAGGCAGATGTCGAGCGCGTCATCCGTCCGCGGTCGGCGGGCGTATGGACAGTCATCAGGCTTCACACCGGTGAAGCCGCCCGACGCCGAAAGCTTCCGAGGAGCAGCACATGACCAGCCCGCGTGTCACCGAGATCCATCGCCATGGCGCAGCCCGCCCTGCGGCGAAGAGCGTGCGCCCGCTGCGGCCGGCGTCTGACGGCGACGCCCGCACGCCGCTGATGACGACCGCGCCGGACCTCCGCCGGCGATAGCCGGCCGTCATCGGCGCGGCTGGTCGCGCGAGCGCTGCGGGTCCCAGCGGCACACGACGTCGGTCGGCGCGATGCCCGGCCTGAGCTGCGGGTCGGCAAGCGGCGCCTGCGCCTCCAGGCCGATCGGGATGACCCCCGCCCAGACGTCAAGCGCATAGTCCTCATCGTCGTCGACAGGCGGCCCCATGCGGGCCTTCGCCGACGCCTCGTCGAGCGCCATCGCGAGCACGCGCGTGCCCTTGAGCTCCTGCGGATTGGGCGCGCGGACCTCGTCCCAGCGGCCCGGGACGATGCCGTTGGTGAAGGCCTCCAGCGCGAGCAGCGTCTCCGCGGGGTCGGTGACCAGGCGTGCCTGGCCGAGGACCACGACCGAGCGGTAGTTCATCGAGTGGTGAAAGGCCGAGCGGGCGAGAACGATCCCGTCGACGAGCGTGACGGTCAGGCAGGCCGGCGTCCCCGCGGCGAGCGCGCGGACCATGCGGCTCGCGGCCGAGCCGTGGACGTAGACGACGTTGCCCACGCGCGCGTGCAGCGTCGGGATGACGTAGGGCTGCCCGTCGACCGCGAAGCCGAGATGCGCGATCAGCCCCTCGTCGAGGATCGCGTCGATCGTCGCGCGCTCGTAGTCGGCGCGCGCCGGAGCGCGGCGCACGCGGGTCCGCTCGGAGGGTGCAGTGGCCATCCCGAGCACGATAGGCGCCGCTTGGACCTGTGAACAGGACCACTTCGATGCGAGAATCCAGGACCAATGGAGTTGCACCTCGACCTCGCCACCGCGGCCGGCTCGTCGCTGCGCGCGCGCGTGGAGCACGCGCTGCGCGACGGCATCCGCAGCGGCCTGCTCGCGCCCGGCGCCCGGCTGCCCGCCTCGCGCGTGCTCTGCGCGCAGCTCGGCGTCTCGCGCGGGGTCGTCGTCGACGCCTACGCGCAGCTCGTCGCAGAGGGCTATCTCAGCGCGCGCCACGGTGCCGGCACGCGCGTGGCGGCGACCGAGCCGCCGCGCCTCGCCGGTCCCGCGCAGCCGCCCGTGCCGAGCGCCGTCCGCCACGACCTCAGCCCGTTCGTCCCAGCGCTGTCGGGCTTCCCGCGCACGGCGTGGCGGGCGGCCCTGGCACGGGTCCTGCGCGATGCGCCCGACGGCGCGCTCGGACTGCCCGCCGGGGCGGGGATCGCCGAGCTGCGCGCAGCGCTGGCGAGCTACCTCGGCCGCTCGCGCGGCGTGCGCGCGAGCCCCGAGGAGGTCGTCGTCACCAACGGGCTGCGCCAAGGCCTCGGGCTGCTGTGGACGGCGCTCGCGGCCACCGGCGTGCGCACGATCGGCGTCGAGGATCCGGGCTGGCCGGGGGTCGCGGAGACGGCGGCCGACGCCGGCATGCGGGTCGCGCGCCTGGCGGTCGACGACCAGGGCCTCGTGGTCGCCGGCCTCGCGCAGCGCCGGGAGGTCGACGTGGTGGTCGTCGCGCCCGCGCACCAGTACCCCAGCGGAGCCGTGATGTCGCCCGCGCGCCGGGCCGCGCTCGTGGCCTGGGCA
>JAXDFS010000438.1:0-4018 GCA_034665465.1 Solirubrobacteraceae bacterium | reverse complement strand
CTGGCCGCGCTCGCCGAGTGGCGGCGCGTCGTGCGCCCGGGGGGCCACCTGCTCATGGTCGCGCCGCACAGGGACGGCACGTTCGACCATCGCCGGCCCGTCACCTCGCTGGCGCACCTCGTCGAGGACCAGCGGCGCGGCACCGGCGAGGACGACCTCACGCATCTCGAGGAGACGCTCGCCCTGCATGACTTCTCCCGCGACGTGACCGATCCCCGGACCCACGCCGCCTGGTGTCGCGACAACCTCGCGCACCGCGCGATCCACCACCACACGTTCACGCTGCGCTCGCTGCTGGAGATGCTCGACCACGCCGGCCTGGAGCTGCTCGCCGCCGAGGCGCGCTGGCCGCACGACATCTACGTCCTCGCCCGCTTCCCGTCCGCGGGCGGCCGGCCGGCGGGCAACGCCCGCTTCCTGCATCCCGGCGCGCCCGCCGCGCGGCGCAGCCCGTTTGCCTCCGACAGGTAGCGTTGGCGCGATGACGGGCGCAATGCCATCGCCCACGCAGGCGACGCCCGCATGCTGGGCGTGCGGCGCGCGGACCATGGCGAGCGCGCGGCTGGCGGACCTGCCGTTCGTGGCCTGCCCGGCCTGCGGGCTGCAGCAGCGCCACGACCGCGGGGCGGCGGCGGTTCAGACGCACTACGCGGCCGGCGGCTACGAGGACGATCGCTCGCAGACCTACGCATCGGACGCCGAGCTCGCCGACCGCCGTCGCGACGCCCGGGTGCGGCTGGCCTTCATCCGCCCGTCCGCGCCACGCGGCCGCCTGCTCGACGTCGGAGCCGCCGGCGGGGCGTTCGTCGCGGAAGCGCGCGACGCCGGCTACGAGGCCACCGGCGTCGAGCCCTCGCCGGCCTTTGCGGCCTTCGCCCGCGAGCGCCTCGGCGTCGACGTGCAGACGGGGACGATCGAGGACAGCGAGCTCGATCCCGGCTCCTTCGACGTCGTGTGCATGTGGCACGTGCTCGAACATCTCCACGAGCCCGCCGCGACGCTGGCGCGCGTCCGCGACGCGCTGCGCCCGGGCGGGGTCCTTGCGGTCGAGGTGCCAAATGCCGGCTCCACCATCGCGCGGGCCATGGGCCGCGACTGGCCGATGCTCGAGCCCGAGGTCCATGTCGCGCAGTACACGGCCGCCGCGCTGGAGGCCGTCATGCGCTCCGCGGGCCTCGAGCCCGTCGCCGTGAGCGCCACGACGATCGCGCCCTACCTGCGCCCGCTGCGACGCCTGGATCCGCGGATGCTCGCGGCGAGGTGGAAGGCGCGCAGCCGCGACGCCGGCCCCGCCGAGCGCGGCGAGCTGCTGCGCTCGATCGCCCGCCGGCCAGCCGGCCCGGCTACGCCTCGCGCCTGAGAAACCCGCCGGGGTTGAGCGTCACGAGGAAGCGCTCGCAGGACGGGTCGGGCGCGAACGGCGGGCCGGTGGCCAGCCATGCTCGCAGCGCCTCCATCGGGCCCGGGCCGTGCTCCGGCGCGGACGGATGGCCGTTGACGTTCGTGTCCTCGACGATCAGGTAGCCGCCCGGCGTGACGAGGTCCGCGTAGAGCTCGAGCTCGGCGCGCACGTGGGCCTCGCTGTGGTCGGAGTCGAGGATCACCCACACCCGCTCGAGGTCCGCGGCGCGCCTGCGGACCTCCTCGAGCGTCGCGGGGGCCGTCGACGAGGCGGTGATGTAGGTGATCCGCTCGTGCGCGGGCGGCTGGGGCAGGACCGGCTCGACGTCGATCGTGACGATCTGGCCGTGGCCGACGAGCTCGCAGAGCGCGGCCATGTACAGCGCGCTGCCGCCGCGGTTGGTGCCGGTCTCGATGATGAGGTCCGGGCGCTCGGCGGCGATCAGCTCCTGGTAGACCCACAGATCCAGCGGGCACTTCAGCAGCGGGACGCCCATCCAGTGGGTGTTGCGCCAGGTCCGCTGCGGGTCGACCTCGGCCGCGTAGTAGTACAGCCGCTGCGCCTGGCGCTTCAGGGCCGCCTCCACGCGCGGATGGGTCAGCACGGCGCGCTCGGCGGCGCCCCGAGCGACGCGCGCGAGACCGGCCGGGTGCGAGCGTGCGCGCTGGACGCGCTGGCGCAGCGAAGGCATGCGCGACAACCTATGCCACGCGGTCCTCGCGCAGCGGGGTCAGGACGCCCCAGCGCATGCGCCCGGGCCGGAACTCGCTGAGCACTGCGGCCTGGGCGCGCGCGTCGAGCCCCGCCAGCTCGGGCACCGCGCTCGGGTCGCGGCCGGTCCCCTCGACGATCTGCACGCGATGCGTCGGTGAGAAGCGCTCGACGATCGTCTCGGTGATCGAGGCATCGACGAAGTCGTGCAGCTCGACGATGACCGGCCAGCGCCGCATGGCGGGAACGAGGTCGGGCCGCAGGAGCTCCAGCTCACAGCCCTCGCAGTCCACGAACAGGCTGACGTGACCGGGCGCGAGCGCGTTGAGGACGTCGTGCGTGCATGCGCCGCGCACCTCGACGCGGCCGGCGACGCCGTTGAGCTCCGCCATCGCGTTGCACCGGGCCCGCGCCGCCGGATCGATGTCGAAGGCGAGCACGCGGGCCTGCGGGATCGCGACGGCGAGGCCGACGGCGTACGTGCCCTCCGCGCTGCCGACGTCGACGATCGTGCCCGGCGGCCCGCCGATCCAGGCCTCGAGCGCCGGGTGCAGCTCCTGCTCGTAGGTGCCGACGAGCTTGGCCACCAGATCGCCCGACGTCTCGGCCAGCTCGGGCAGGAAGCGCAGCCCCGTGAGCGGCCCGCGCGTCACCGCCAGCCCGTGACGGCGCACGTGCTCCTCGGTCGCCGGGCGCACGAGCGCGAGAAAGCGCCGCGTGCGCCGGCGCGAGACGGCCCGCAGGACCATGTCGGGGACGAGCCTGGAGACGAGCCGGCGCATCACATGTGGCGCAGCGATCGCGGCTTGACCGGCGCGATCAGCAGGCCACCCGTGACGAGGCGGTTGCGCACGTAGCGCAGCGTCTGCGCGCGTGTGCGCGGCGGATAGGAGATGCCCATGTTCGGCGGATGGCGATAGGTCGCGCGGACGTGGGTGGCGCGAAGCCGCCCGTGGTGGCGCAGGTGCGCATCGACCCGCGCCTCGAAGATGTGTCCGACGTGGGCCATCGGATAGCGCAACCGCGCGAGGCTGCGCTGATGGTAGATCGGGCGCGAGAGCTCCGCCCGCCGCGCGAGCCAGACCTGGTCGCTGAAACCGTGGCCGAGGGCGAACTCGCCGTCGCGCTCCCACGTCGTCTGCTCGAGCGTCGGCACGTTCCAGTACGGGTTGGCGACCATCACCCGCCGATCGCGCCGCATGAGCTCGAGCGCCGGGGTGATCCAGTCGACCGGGACGATCATCCGCACCTCCGCGTCCCAATGCAGGACCCATTCGGGCCCCGGCATCGTCGCGGCGACGATCGCCCAGTCGGTGAAGTACGCGATCGGCTCGATCTCCGCCCGCGTCAACCCGGTCAGGCGCAGTGCCCGGTCGAGGTGGTCGGCGACGAAGTCGACGTGGTCGAGCTCACCGGCCGCGATGCGCTCGCGGGCGAGCGCCTCGGCCTCGGCGCGCGACGCGACGTTGTTGACGAGCAGCGTCCGGCGGGCGAAGGAATACGCGCTGCCGGCGGCGATCTCGGTGAGTGCGCCGGGCGCGAGCACCTCGCGCAGCGTGCGGTCGTAGACGGTGACGACGAGGTCGACTCCGGCGGCGCGGTTCGGGGGGTCGGCCATCAGGCGGGAGGGTAGTGGCGCCCGGGCTGGGATATCGTGCGGCCCGCATTGGACAAGCGCTCAGCTCTGATCACCGGAATTACCGGGCAGGACGGTTCCTATCTCGCCGAACTGCTCCTCGAGCGGGGCTATGAGGTGCATGGGATGGTCCGCCGTGCGTCGACGGAGAAGTTCGATCGCATCGAGCATCTGCGCGATCAGATCACGCTGCATCAGGGCGATCTGCTCGATCAGCGCTCGATGGTCGACACGATCCGGGCGGCCGAGCCTGCCGAGATCTACAACCT
>JAXDFS010000437.1:0-4249 GCA_034665465.1 Solirubrobacteraceae bacterium | reverse complement strand
GGCCCGAGTCGGTCTCGTCGAGGATCGCGAGCTTGGGCTGCTGCAGCGCGAGCTGGAGGATCTCCAGGCGCTTCTTCTCGCCGCCGGAGAAGCCCTCGTTGAGGTAGCGCGAGCTGAACTCGCGCGGGACGTTGACGAGCTCCATCGCGGCCTCAACGGTCTTGCGGAACTCCTTGAGCGAGATGTCGGGCTCGCCGCGCGCCTCGCGATGGGCGTTCATGACCATCCGCAGGTACTTCGTGACGGTCACGCCGGGGATCGCGACGGGGTACTGGAAGGCCATGAAGAGGCCCATCTGGGCGCGCTCGTTGGGGTCGGCCTCGGTGATGTCCTGGCCGCCGAAGAGGATCTGGCCCTCGGTGACCTCGAGGCTGGGGTGGCCCATGATCGCGTTGGCGAGGGTCGACTTGCCGGAGCCGTTGGGGCCCATCAGGGCGTGGATCTCGCCGGGCCTTGTGACGAGGTTGACGCCCTTGAGGATCTGCTTGTCCTCGGCCTGGACGTGGAGGTTGCGGATCTCGAGCTCTGGCATGGTCTCCTTGGCTTCTGTTTTCGGATTCGTGACGGTGGCTGGATCAGACGGGGGCCGGCGCCGCGGCGGGCGGGACCTTGCCGGACTGGAACTCGACGAGCTCGGCGAGCGTCGTCTGTGACAGCGTCCGCAGGACGCCGACCTGTACCCGTGTCCAGAGAAGTTTCGTGGCGCAGCCGCGGCCGGAGTCGTCGTGGTGCGAGCAGAGCACGCGGCCGTCGTCGCTGCGATCGTCGACGAAGCACTCCATCGGCGCGAGCGAGCCCTCCAGCGCGAGGACGACCTCGTCCATCGCGATGTCCTCGGCCGCGCGGGCGAGCTGGTAGCCGCCGTGCGCGCCGCGGGTGGACTCGACGAGGCCGGCGCGCTTGAGCAGCGCCGCGATCCGCTCGAGGTACGCGAGCGGCAGGTTGTCGGCGTCGGCGATCGCCTTCAGCGAAATCGGCTGGTCCTGCGGCTGGCGCCCGAGCTCGATGAGCAGGCGGACGCCGTACTCGGCTTTGGTCGTGAAGAACACGGTCCGCTAAACCTACCAGCGAGGTCGGGATAACGGGAGAGGCGCCGCGCAGGGCTGGCGCGCGCACGTTCGCGCGCCGGGCGGGCGAAAAACTCAGAACGCGCGCACGGCCACGCGCACGCGCCCCGCGCGCGCCCAGGCGAAGATCGCGTAGCGCCCGGCGGTGCGCAGATCGCGGTTGGTCGAGTTCGAGTGCCCCGTCGACGGCGGCGGCCCCTTCGGCTCGGCGGTCTTGGCGAACACGCCGTTGACGGCCAGTGCGGCGCCAAGGCCCCTGCTGCCCTCCCAGACGGCGAGCACGCGGCCGCGGCTGATCGGCATCGCCACGGGTTCCCCGGCGAGCCGGTTCGTGAGCGTCTGCAGCCCGCCGACGGTCCCGTCGGCGTTCAGCGTGACCGCCATCACCGGCGCCTCGGTGGAGAACGCGGCGGACTTCGACTTGAGCTGGAAGACGATCGCGGCGCCGACGCCGGTGTAGGCGACCGACGGGGCGAAGGCGCGGCCGGGGAAGTCGAGCACGGGCCCGGCCGGCGGGCTCGTCGAGCCGTCCGCCAGGACGTTGACGGCGGCCGGCGCGCCGAAGCACCCGACGTCGCCACAGCGACTGACGCGCGTGAAGGCGACGATCGCGTGACCCGCGCCGTCGACGGCGACGCGCGGCTCGACGGCGTTCGCGACGGGCACCGCGATGGGCGCGGCGAAGACGCCGCCGTGCGGCCGCGTCGTCACCACGACCGGCCGCGGCGCGCTGGAGAGCGGCGGCACCTCGCGCCGGAAGGCGAGCACGGCCCGGCCGTCGGCGCCGACGGCGAGCGCCTGCGTGGGGCGCGCGTCGATGCCGAACTGCCCCGGCCCCAGGTCCTGGACGGGACCGAGCAGGCGGCCTGCGCGATCGAGCGAAAGCGCCCGCACGCCGTACACGCGATTCTCCGCGGAGCCGTGGAGCGCGAACACGCGCCGGGCGATCACCCAGCCGCCGTGGGGATCGGCCGCCACCTGGACGCCGTTGATCTCGCTGTCGGGCCCGCCGGGATACAGGCGTCTCACGATGGCGCGGCCGGCCCGCGTGCGCACGGCGGCGTGCAGGCCGTCGGCGGACTCCCAGGCCAGCAGGAAGGCGCCGCCGCGGGCGGCTGCGATCGAATGGTCACGAGCGCCCGAGCGCGCGATCAGCCGCGGGCTGCCGAAGGTGCCGTTCGCCTTGCCGGTCGCGAGCATCAGCGCGTCGGACCTGGTCTCGAATGCGAGCGCGCTCGTCCCGTCGCTTGCGATCGCGGCGCGCGGGATCGGCTCGATGTCGCGCGGGCCCCCGGCGGTGAACCCCTGGGTCGCAGACCAGGAGGAGGCGGCGCCCGCTGGCGCCGCGGTTGCGAGCAGCGCCGCGGCGGCGGCGAGGACGAGCAGGAGCGACGTGGGCGTGCGCATGAACCGTGAACGCCCGCCGCCAGCACAAGGTTGCGCGGTTAACCGCTAGAAGTGCGAGTTACATGCCGGAGTTCAAAGCAGGCGACGTCCTGGTCGGTCACCGCATCGAGGGGCTCGCCGGACGGGGCGGGATGGGCGTCGTCTACCGCGCGACCGATATCGAGCTCGAGCGGACCGTCGCCCTGAAGGTCATCACGCCGGCGCTCGCGCAGGAGGAGGACTTCCGCAGGCGCTTCGTCGCGGAGTCCAAGGCGGCGGCCTCGATCGAGCACCCCAACGTCATCCCGGTCTACTACGCCGGCGAGCGCGAGAGCGTGCTGTTCATCGTCATGCGCTACATCGACGGGCCCGACCTGCGCGCGCTCGTGCGGGCGCAGGGCAAGCTCGACCCCGAGCGCGCGGCGCACATCGTCGCCCAGGTCGGCGCGGCGCTCGACGCCGCCCACGCGCATGGGCTCGTGCATCGCGACGTCAAGCCGGCCAACGTCCTGCTCGGCGAGGACGACCACGCCTACCTCACGGACTTCGGCCTGACCAAGCGCAGCGCCACGACCGGCGACCACGGCGTGAGCCGGGCCGGGGGCTGGGTCGGGACGCTCGGCTACGTCGCGCCCGAGCAGATCCGCGGCGGGCGCATCGACGCCCGCACGGACGTCTACGCGCTCGGCTGCGTGCTCGTCTACGCGCTGACCGGCAACGCCCCCTACACGGGCGAGTCCGACGAGGCGACGCTGTGGTCGCACCTGAACTCGCCGCCGCCGACGGAGTCCGTGCCACCGGAGTTCGAGGGGGTCATCGCGCGCGCGCTCGCGAAGGACCCCTCCGACCGCTATCCGTCGGCCGGCGATCTCGGCCGCGCGGCGCTCGCCGCCGCCGGCCGCAGCGCGGCGACCCGCCCGGAGCGCAACGTCGCCCGCGGCGCGGCGGCGCCGCCAGGCCTGTCGGCGACGGCTGCGACCGCCCGCGTGTCCGCGCCCGACGACGAGACCCGCCCCTCCCCCGGGGCCGACGGCGTGACCGTGGTGACCGGGCGCGACGCCGCGGGCGGGCCCGCCGCGGCGCTGGCGGCGCTGCGCGGGCGCCCTCGGGTCCTGGCGGGCGCGGGAGCACTGCTGGTCGCGGCGCTGCTGGCGGTCGTGCTGCTCGCCGGCGGCAGCGGCGACAAGCAGGCGCCGCGGACGGCGCCCAGGCCGCCTGCGCCCGAGCCGGTCGCCTCCGCCGTCGGCCCGCCGATCGCGGTGGGCGGCCTGCGCCCCAACGCGCTGACCGTCGCCGGCGGGCGTGTCTGGGTCCTGAGCGCCAGCAGCGGCGAGCTGGACATCCTGGACCCGGCGAAGCCCGACGCCCGGGCGGAGCGCATCCTCCTGGGCACCGACGGCAAGTCGCTGGCAGGCGGCTTCGATTCCGTCTGGGTCCTCAAGGGCAAGACGCGCTCGCTGCTGCGACGCAACGCCCGCACCGGCCGGCCGGTCGGGCGCAGCCACGAGATCGCCTACGCGGGCGTGCCCGTGCAGATCGTCGCCGGGCTGCACGACCTGTGGGTCGCGGTGCGCACGGCCGGGGCTCGCGGCGCCGAGACCGTCGTCAAGATCGATCCGAGCACGTTCGTCCAGCAGCCGATCGCGATCCCGGGCGGCGTGCAGGACCTCGCCGTGGGCGCGGGCGCGCTGTGGGTGACCAACCGCTTCCGCAACAGCGTGGTGCGCGTGGACGCGCGCACCGGCCGGCAGCGCGAGATCAAGGTGCGCGGCGCCCCCAACGGCGTGGCCGTCGGC
>JAXDFS010000436.1:0-3083 GCA_034665465.1 Solirubrobacteraceae bacterium | reverse complement strand
CGCTCGACCGCGGTGACCGCCTCCTCGTCGCCCTGCTCCTCGGTCATCTTGGTGTAGCCGGCGAGGTCGGCGAAGGCGATGGCGACCTTCAGCCGCCCGAGCTGCCCGGACTCCTCGCCGAGCTCGGCCTCCATGTGGCCGACGACGTCCTGGTCGACGAAGTGCGCGAGCAGGCGCTGGTGGACATGGTCCATCATCGGCGAGGCGAGCGGCAGCACCGCGGCCGCCAGGCCCTGCATCTCCTCGGCCATCTCGACCCCCGGCACGCCGGCCCGCATGAGCGGCTCGTGCACGTAGAGATGAAACAGGCGCACCTCGGCGTCGGCCATCTGGGCCATCGCCTGGCCGTACACGCGCACGAGCTGCAGAAACGCGACGAGCGGCAGCCCGGCGGCGAGCGCCGCGGCCGCGTAGCGCAGCAGCTCCATGTCGTTGTCGGAGATCCGCTCGGCGGCTCCCGCCGGCAGGCCCATCGTGGTGAAGATCGTCTGGACGAGGCCGGCCTCCAGCCCCGTCTCGCGCGTCGCCTCGTCGAGCGTGTGGGTCGCCTCCAGCGACGGCAGCAGCTCCTGGAGGAAGGCGAACGCGAGGCGGCCGCTCTCGACGGCCGCGCCGATCTCCTCGAGCCCATGCCCGCGCTCGCGCATCCGGGCGACGATGCGCGCGTGGGCGAGCGCCGGCACGGTCCAGGCGCCGTCGTAGTGCGGGATCAGGCCGCGCTCGATCCACCGCCGCAGCGTCGCCGGCGTCGTGCCGATGTCACGGGCGACCTGCGCGAGCGAGAGCGGCGTGGAGGCGATCGTCGACCACCGCCCGATCCGGCTGCGCTCACGACGACGGCGGGACCAGGGTCCCGCCGTCTGCGGGCGATGCGGCCCGCTGCCTCGGTCTACGGCGCTCGTCTTCGTACCGGCGGCGCCTCGCGGATGGCAAGCCATCCACTGTTCGACCTGGTGGGTTATGCATACGCCTCGCCGCGTGCGCTGTCAACGCAACTTAATCTCGGTCAGGCCTTCAGGTGGGGATATTCGGCTTCGACGACCTCGCGGTACTGGGCGTACACGGGCTTCGTGATGGGGATCAGCGCGAGCGCGGCCTTGACGTCGCCGCTGGTCTTGATCCGCCGGCGCGCGATCGCCACCGCGACGTTCTCCTTGCCCTGGAAGTACTTGTTCGCCGTCTCGGAGGACATCGACATCTTGACCTTCGGCTTCCAGTCGATGTCGTCGGTCCAGACCCAGTGCAGGCAGCCGTCCTCGCCCTCCTGCGCGGCGCGGATGTTGACCACCATGTCGACGTCGTCGAACTCGAAGCGCTGGGGCACGTCGGCATCGCGCAGCTTCGGTCCCATGTCGGGGTCCTCGCTCATCATCGTGAAGATGCGGTCCATGACGGTGCGGAACTCCTTCGGACCGCTGAACTCGGCTCCCATGTGACGGTTCTCCTCCTTCGGTGGCGGATCAGGACCCGGCGGCCGGGGGCTTGACCGCCGGCGACTTGCGCGCCCTCGCCGCTGCGGGCTTGGCCGCCGCGCCGGGCTTGCGGCGCGCCGCCTGCCGGGGCTTTGACTTCGGCTTCGCCTCGAGCGACTCGACGCGCGCGGCGAGCGCGCGCACCTCGGCGCGCAGCGTCTTGAGCTCGGCCTCGCTGGCCGGCCGCAGCTCGTCGACGGCCCCGCGCAGGCGCCCGGCGGTGTTGCCGATCTCGTCGAGCAGGTCGGAGATCCGCTCGCGCGGGATCTGCGCCTTGAAGGCCTGCTCGGCGGCCTCGCGGACGGCGTCGGCGCGCGACGCGCTCTTCTTCTTGGCCATGCGTCGATCATATGGCCCGTCCCGATGCCCGTCCATATCCACCCGACCGCGGCGCTCGCGCCTCGCGCCCTGCTGCCCGGCGACCCCGGACGCGCCCTCGCGCTGGCCCAGCTGCTGCTCGACGAGCCGAAGATGTTCAACCACAACCGCGGCCTGTGGGGCTATACGGGAACGGCCGCCGACGGCGAGTCGATGACGATCCAGAGCACCGGCATGGGCGGTCCGAGCACCGCGATCGTGATGGAGGAGCTCTGCGACCTCGGCCTGCGCCGGGCGATCCGCGTCGGCACGTGCGGCGCGCTCGCCGCCGGGCTGGGACTCGGCGACCTCGTGATCGCCGACGCGGCCCTGGCCGGCGACGGGACCAGCCGCGCGCTGGGAGCCGCCGACCGCGTCGCGGCCGACGCCGGCCTCGTCGCAGCGCTGAGCGCCGGCGCGGGCGGCGGCGTCCGACGCGGCCTGATCGTGACGAGCGACCTGTTCTACGACCGCGACGACAGCCGCTCTGCGGGCTGGGCGGCGACCGGCGCGCTGGCGATCGAGATGGAGGCGGCCGCGCTGCTGCGCGTCGCCGAGCTGCGCGGCGTGCAGGCGGCGTGCGTGCTGCTCGTCACCGACGTCTTCGACGACGACGGCGAGCGCCGGCGCCTGGACCCCGACGCCCTCGTTCTCGCCGCCCAGCGCCTCGGCGAGGTCGGCGCCGCGGCGCTCATCGCCGTCTCAGCTTGAGACCTTCAGGCGCTCCTGGCGCGACGGCACCGGCTCGGTGGCTCCCGGAAGCTCGCCGCGCAGCGCGGTGATCTCGCGCAGCAGCGCCTCGAGGCGGTCCTCGATCGCATCAAGGCGCGGCTCGAGGCTCGGGCCGGCGCCCACGACCGCGAGGCGCTCGTCGAGGCGGTCGATGCCGTCCTCGATCCCCTCCAGGCGCTGGGACACGGAGCGCACGCGCCGCGTCAGGCGCTCGATGTCGGCGGCCGACGGCAGGTTCAGGGCCGCCAGCGTGGCCTCCTGCACCGTCGTCGCCTTCTCGCGCGCCTCGAACGCACGCGATATCGCGCCGCTGACGAGCGGGTTGGCGAGCAGGTCGTCGGCCAGCTTGCCCAGCGTGTCCTCACCCTGCTTGGTGAGCCGCTCGCGCAGCCCGTCCGTATCGATGTCGTCGTCGCTCATCGCCGCTGGGATTCTCCTGGCAGTGGGGAGGCTGTCAGGCTAGCGCAGAGAAGGGGCCGCGAGCCCTCGCGCGCAACGCGTCGTGGACGCGCGCGCGGGCAC
>JAXDFS010000435.1:0-5573 GCA_034665465.1 Solirubrobacteraceae bacterium | reverse complement strand
AGCGCCTGCCAGCGGCGCTGCGCGGGCAGGCGCACCGCCAGCCAGCCGACGAGCGGCAACAGCAGGTAGAACCCGACCTCGACGGCCAGCGACCACATCGGCGGATCGAGCTTCATGACGCTGGCCGGGGAGAAGTTCTGCCCGAACACGAAGAACAGCGGCAGCTCGCCGGCCGGCGGCAGGCGCAGGCCCGGCGTGCCCGCGAGACCCCAGAGCAGCGCGATCGACCCGATCAGCGCCGCGTAGTAGGCCGGGCAGATGCGTGCGACCCGCGAGCGCGCGTAGCGCAGCAGGTCGGGCGCGCCGCGGCCCTCGAGGGCGGCGGCGAACCAGGGGCGCGAGAGCAGGAAGCCCGACAGCACGAAGAACAGGACGAGGCCGAGACGCAGCTCGTGTGCGGCGTAGTCACCGAACGAGGAGCGGTTCGACGCGTCCGGCCGGGGCATCGTGTACAGCCATCCGTGAAAGAGGAAGACCGTCAGGGCGGCGAGTCCACGCAGGCCGTCCAGCGATGCGAGCCGTCCGTCGTGCTTCGTGTTGGAGGCATCCGCCGTCGCGCTGACGTCGGGCGCTGTCATCTGCGGCGAATGCTACCCACCGGCCTGTGCGGCTACGCAGCCTGGCACCATGGCGCGATGCACAGCGTCCCGCGCACCCGCTGGCTGGAGCACGCCGACGTCGTGCTGCGCGGCGCCGGGCTGCGCGCGAGCGCCGGCCGGCGGGCGGTCGTCGAGCTGCTCGGGCGCCAGAGCTGCCTGCTCACCGCGCAGGAGATCGCCGACCGCCTGCGCGACGAGGGCAGCGCCGGCTCGACCGCCACGGTCTACCGCGCGCTGGAGACGCTCTACGAGCTGGGGCTGGTGCGCCGCTTCGATGCCGACGGCGTCGCGCGCTACGAGCCCGTCGATCCGTCGGGCGACCACCACCACCACATCGTCCTGGAGGAGTCCGGCGACGTCGTCCCGTTCGAGGACGCCGAGCTCGAGCGCGTCATCGCGGGCCTCGGCGAGCGGCTCGGGATGGTCGTCACCAGCCACGACGTCATCCTGCGCGCCCGGCCGCTCGACCCCGGCTGAACGGCGCCCTGCAGCGAGCAGGAGCCCGCCGGCGCGGGGCGAACGCTGCGGACCATGCGCCATCGCCCGCTGCACGCCGCCCTGAGCACCTTCGCCGAGGAGGCTGCCTGGCAGCTGACCGAGGAGGCCGCCGAGGGCGCCGAGGTCCCGTTCGAGATCATCGAGTCGCGCGGCGCCCGGCGCGACGTGCCGCTGTACTGCTACCGCTCGCTGACGGAGTCCTACATCCGCGACCGGGTGGGCGTGCTCGAGCGCCTGCCCTCCTATCCGGCCGCGGCCCGCGCGCTGGCGGGCCTGGACGGCGTCGGGGACTACCTGCGCGCGCAGGGCGAGCAGCGCGTGCCGATCGAGGCGCGCGAGCGCGCCGACGCTGCGCTGCGCGTCTTTGTCAGCCGCGTCTTCTGCGAGGCGACCGAGTTCGTCATCACCCCCGAGCGGCTGGACCGCGCCTACACCGAGCTCGAGGACTCGCTGCTGGACGGCCGCGCGGAGGCGGTCGTCGTGGCCCCGCTGCTGGGCCTGCGCCTGGAGTCGCCGGAGATCGCGCTGGGCCAGGGCCTCGCACTCGTGCGCGGCGACGAGCTCGAGGGCGTCCCGGCCGAGGCCGTCTGGTCAGCGGGCAGCGACGAGCCCTCGGTCCTGGCCTGCCTGACGCTCACGGCCGACCCCGGCGCGGCGGCGCCGCTGGGCGAGGCGACCGTTCGCTTCCGCCGTCTGCTCACCGCGCTGCGCCTGTACGACCCCGTCCGCGTCGCCTTCGGGCCGGTCGCCTGGGAGCGCATCGGCGCGGGCGCCTGGACACTGGGTGACCTCGGCACCGGCGGCCGCGCGCGCGGCGTGCTCACGATTCCCGAGGCCGCCGAGGACGAGCTGCGCGCGTTCTGCAACCTCGTCGCCCGCCGCACGCCGCGCGGCGGCGAGATCGCCTGGGCGCTGCGCCGCTACGAGCTCGGCTGCGAGCGCCCGAGCGCCTACGAGGCGCTGACCGATCACCTGCTGGCGCTGCGCGCGCTGCTGGAGCCCGAGGGCCCGCAGAGCGGGCGCCTCGCCGGGCGCGTCGCGGTGCTCTGCGCCCCGGAGGAACAGCGCGGTCGCACGACCGAGCGCGTCGCGCACGCCGTGTCGATCGAACGGGCGATCGTCGCCGGCCTGGCGCCGGTCGACGGGGGAGTCGAGGCGCTGCTGGCCGAGCTCAGCGGCCACCTGCGCGCGCTGCTGCGCGACGTGCTGTGCGGGCACCTGGACTCCGATCTGCGCGCTGTCGCAGATCAGCTGCTTGCCGGCGCCGGCGCCGCCGCTGCCTGAGCGGCGCCACCGCGCACCCGCGAGACTGCGCGGACGATGCAGGAGCCCGGCCGACCCAAGCGCAGCCGCCGCGCGCGCATCACCGACGCGCTGATCTGGGGGGCCTGTCTCGGCGCGGCCTCGGGCGCCGTGCTCGGGGCGGCGATCGACGGCGTGGGCGCGCGCTCGGGAGCGCTGATCGGCGCCGTCGTCATGGCCGCCGTCGAGGGGTCGATCCGGATCGTGCTCAAACCCGGCCGCCAGCCGCCGCTGTGGGGCCGGATCCTGGCCAGCGGGCTGCTGATGGCGCTCGCCGGCTGGGCGCTGGGACGGGTCTACGGCGAGGCCCACCCGCTGCTGACGGGGGTCCTGTGCGGCGCGCTCGTCAGCGTCCTCGGGCTGCGCCCGCTGAAGCTCGCGCTCGGGCTGGCGACCGGGGTCGTGGTGGGGCTGCTGGCCGGCCCCGGCGCCGCGCCCGCGCTCGTCGCGGCGATCGTCGCGTGGGCCTATCGCAGCATCTCGGCGCTCGTCTACCGCAATCGCCCGCTCGTGCGGATCATGGCCGAGGAGGTCCCGGCCTCGCAGCTGCTCTACGTGGTGCCCTTCGAGGCGCGCACGCGCTACGTCGGCGCGGACTACGTCGAGCAGCTCGCGAAGGTCCGCGGGGGGACCTTCCGCCGCAACCTGCCCGACATCGGGATCCTCGCCTCGCTCGACACCCTCGCGGGGCCGACCTTCGAGCCCGCGCGCGTGCATCCGCTGATCCGCGAGTTCTACGAGCACACGAGCCGCTTCGCGCTGTCGATCGTGCCCGAGTGGCGGCCCTGGGTGAAGCCCGCCTACGTGCTCTTCAAGCTCTTCGTCGCGCAGCCGCTGGGCCAGGCCGCGATCCCGTCGAACATCGAGGAGGCCCAGCGCGGGATGGTGAGCACGATCGACACGATCGACACGATCGACTTCGACGACGACGACGGCGACGGCGAGATCGACGTCCGCGGCTGGATCCGGACGTTCGCGGACTCTGGCAAGCCGATCTACGTCGGGATCTACACGAGCTTTCGCCACGAGGATCGCGGTTACGTCAGCGTCGGCTTCCCGATTCCCAGCGCGAACTTCACGGCCACGCTGCTGCCGGGCAACGCCGGCGAGCACGGCTTCGAGCTGACGTCGCGCACCGACCTGCCGTTCACGGGCCACTACCTCAGCAGCGTCGACAGCGAGCGCGACGCCCTGACCGTCATCAAGCTGCTCGCCTTCGACGAGCTCATCGAGGTCTACGTGACCGGCGACGGCGAGCTGCGCAGCGACCACAGCTTCTCGATCGCGGGCCGGCGCTTCCTCACGCTGCATTACGAGATCGCGCGCCTCAGCGAACGACCTTGAGGCGCAGTCGGTCCTGCTGCTGGTAGGCGCAGGACGTCGTCTACGCCGACAGGTGCCGGTACAGCGCGAGCAGCCCGTCGACGTCCTGGACGTCGCCGTCGAGCAGGGGGACGACGATGACATCGGGCTCGTCGAGCGCCTCTTGGAGGTGCGCGATCGACTCGGCATCGCGCGCCGCCAGCAGCCGCAGGTCGGCGACGCTCTCGGCCACCTTGGCGGCGAGCGCGTCGCCGATCTCGCCGCGCAGCGCCTCGCGCACCTCGGCGGGCTCGCCCAGCGAGACGTCGGCGACGGCGGCGCGGTTGACGATCAGCCCGCCGAAGCGCATCCGCGCCTCGCGCAGCTTGCCGTGGAAGAAGATCGCCTCGGCGACCGGCTCGCGCTCGGGCGAGGTGACGATGAAGAAGGTCGTGGCGGGATCGGCCAGCAGCTCCTTCACTGCTGCCGCCCGCTCGCGGAAGCCGTCGATCAGCCCGCCGAGCGCGCGGAACAGCTGCGCGACGTCGTCGAGCAGGTCGACGCCTGTCAGCCGCTTGAGGATCGCGAACACGACGCTCGTGCCGCGGCCCATGACGCGCGCGGCGATCCCCGTCGGCACGAGGAAGAGCTTCAGCGCCCGGCCCTCGAAGAAGTCGGTCAGGCGATCGGGCGCGTCGAGGAAGTCCAGCGCGTTGCGCGACGGCGGGGTGTCGAGCACGACGACGTCGAAGCGCTCCTCGCGGCTGATGTCGTAGAGCTTGGCGACGGCGCTGAACTCCTGCGACCCGGCGATCGCGCTGGAGAGCTGGGCGTAGATGCGGTTGTCCAGGACGTCCTCGCGCGTGCCCGCGTCGGGCGACAGCTTCACGATCAGGTCGTCGAAGGTCGCCTTCGGGTCGAGCATCATCGCCCACAGCTCGCCGCGCAGCGGGACGCCGTGACCCTCCAGCAGCGCCGGGTCGCCCTGGCGCGGCTCGTTGCCCAGCTCCTCCAGTCCAAGCGCGTCGGCCAGGCGCCGCGCCGGGTCGATCGTCACGACCGCGACGCGCTGCCCGGCGGTCGCCATGCCGAGCGCGAGCGCCGCCGAGGCCGTCGTCTTGCCGACGCCGCCAGAGCCGGCGACGATCACGACGCGCTTGCCCTCCAGGCGCTCGGCGAGCCAGGTCATGCGATCTGGGTTGCGAGCTCGTCAGCGAGGCGCTCGAGCACGGGCCCGCCGGGATGCAGCGGCAGGCGCGCAGGCGCGACGTCGCCGGTGAGCTTGCGCAGCCGCGCGATCTGGGCGCGCTGGCGCAGCGCCCGCGCATGCGCGCGCAGGGCGAGTGCGACCGCCGGATGAGCGGCGTGCGGGGCGAGCCGGCCGGCCTCGGCCGGGGAGAGGCGATCGGGCTCGAGTGCGTTGACGACGACGCGCTCCAGCGGCAGGCCGATGCTCTCGCCTAGCGCCGTGCGCAGCTGGCCCGTCTCCGTCACCGCGAGCTCCTCCGCGCGTGCCACCGCGACGACCGCGGTGCGCCTGGGGTCCGACAGCATCGCGTCGATGATCGTCCCCTGGCGGGCGACCGGGCCGCTGCCGGCCGCGGCGGCGAAGGTCCGCGGCGCGCTGAGGATCGCGACCCCGTGGCCGGTCGCAGGCGCGTCGACGACGACGAGGTCGTAGCTGTCGGCGCCCGGGGTGCGGCGGTCGAGCTGGGCGAGCTCCCAGAGCTTGCCGACCGTCAGGAGCTCGCGCATGCCCGGTGTCGCGGCGGCGATCATCCCGAACACGCGGCTGCGGATGAGCACCTCGGCGATCGCCGCCGACGGCAGCTGGTCGCGCAGGTACTCGTCCAGCGCGTCCTGCGGGTCGAC
>JAXDFS010000434.1:0-4725 GCA_034665465.1 Solirubrobacteraceae bacterium | reverse complement strand
GTGACGTACTGCGGCAGGCCGCGCGCGGGGCCCGGGATGAACTTGCCGTACGGGTCGGTCGCGAGCAGCGGGATGTTCGTCACGTCACGGTCGACGATCTGCAGGCCGAGCTTGTTGCGCGCCTGCGACTTGACCGCTGCCCATGTGGCCATGCCGGCCCCGTTCGGGGCCAGGCCGCCGAGCAGCTTGCCGGAGGCCACGGGGCGGTTGGTCGAGTTGAGGAGGTACTCGCGCAGGAAGACCTGGTGCGAGGCATGCGAGGTGTAGGTCTGGCTCTGGTCGACCCAGGGCGAGTCCTCGTTGTTGGCGTCCTGGACGTCGTCGGCGCTCTCGTCGGCGGCCGTCGCCGGGTCGTCGCCGAGGATGCCGTCGGGGCCGGGCTGGTTCTGGGCCCGCGTCAGAACCATGAAGGCCTGGCTGGGCGGAACCTCGTCCTGGGTGTTCGGGATGCCGTCCGGGCCGAGGGTCACCAGCGGGTCGTCGGCCTTCAGCGGGACGAAGACGGTGCCGCCGCTCTTGACGGTCTGGTCGACGCCGTGGTCGAAGAACTGCCCGAAGAACGTGAACAGCGAGTTGTACGGCGGCGACAGGCCGACGTCGGTCGTGACGTTCGGGATGAAGAGCGTCTTGTGCGACGGCGTGCAGCCGGGAGGATCAGCGATGACGACGGGGACCGCGCCCGGCTGAGACGGGTCGGTCGTGCAGGGGATCGCGCTGGGGCCGTTGTTCTGCGTGCGAACCGGGAAGCCGGCGGCGTGGATCGCGGCGGGGTTCGTCGAGGTCTGGTCGTCGATCAGGTTGCTGATCGTGCGCGGCTGGGAGTCGAAGACGAGCCCCTTCTTCTGCTTGTAGGACGAGGTGGCCTGGACCGGGAAGCCGCCGCCCGGAGATGGCTCGGCGTCGCGGAGAACCGGGTCTTTGCCCGACAGCCTTGGGAAGGGAACGTCGGCGGCCGCGAACTTCTCGCGACCCGGGAAGAGGTTGTTGCACGAGCCGTCGACCGTGCGCAGGCCGAACGGCGTCAGGGCATCCGGGATCTGGTCGGGGCCGGAGCCCACGAGCGTTCCGCAGGGATTGGCCGGCGTCAGCGTCGCGGCGTGGCGCTCGGAGATCTTGATCTGCTTGAGGATGAAGGCGAGGTCACCGGGCGTGACGGTGAAGCCGTTGCCGGTGGGCGCAACAGCCGCATTCGCGCTCGGAACGACCTGTGCGCCGATGCCCACGACCGCCGCGAGCAGGCCGGCCACGGCCACGACGATGCCGAGCGAAGAAGCCGTCCGGCGCGTGCGCCGCAGCATGCAGAACCAGACGGATCCGCAGAAGAGAACTACCAAGACGGCCCACGCCGCGTGCAAGACACCCATGACAACCCCTGTCCCTGGAATTAGATGCAGACCGGTCCATGCGGTCTGGATGCCAACTTGCCAACCGGGCGGGATACCGGCAAGCGGGTAAGGCGCACGATGTGCAGGCACTCCTCGCAGCGCCTGTCAACTGCGATCGGGCTGTCCTGCTGCATGCAGACGAGCGGCGGACCGGGGTCCCGGGGCCCGAAATCCCAGGCCCCGCGGGGCTTTATGGCATGTCAGACAGTCGCACGGGCGGTTTCGCCGCAGAGTCCACCAGGCACAGATCTTGCGATCTTGTCATTCAATCGTAGGACAACTCATGTAGTCCGAATGGTCGCCGTTGCTGCGACTTCCGTCCTACCCCAGTCCCCCCCAAACGTCCTGCGGCCGCATGGCTGCGGGCAACTCCGGTGGTCCACCGCTGCGCGCGACGGGTCCACAGCGGTGGGGGCGCCAGGCGCGCCACAGCGGAGAGAGAGGGATTCGAACCCTCGGTGGACCGTAAAGCCCACACACGATTTCCAGTCGTGCCCGTTCAGCCGCTCCGGCACCTCTCCAGTCCGGGCAGGGTATCGCCGCGGGCCGGCGGTCAGATCTGCCAGGCGCCGGCGCGCAGCACCGGCACGCGCTCGCCGGCCGCGGTCAGGCCTGTGACGTCGACCTCGGCCGAGCCGATCATGAAGTCGACGTGGATCTGCGAGCGGTTGATCCGCTCGCGATCCTCCTCCCCCGCCGTGAACTCGTAGGCCGCGCCGAGCGCCACGTGCGAGGCCGCGTTCTCGTCGATGAGCGTGTCGTAGAAGACGGTGTCCAGCGGGCCGATGCGTCCCGCTCCGTCGACGAGCGCGACCTCGCCCAGGCGCGCCGCGCCCTCGTCGCGGCCGGAGTACTGCGCGAGCAGCTCGCCCCCCTCGTCGGCCTCGATCGAGACCGCCCGGCCGCCTTCGAAGCGGACCCGCAGCCCGCGGATGATCGTCCCGCCGACGACAAGCGGCTTCGTCGACCTGACGACGCCGTCGACCCGTGCCGGATCGGGCGCGGTGAAGACCTCCTCGGACGGGACGTTGGGCATGTGGACGATCCCGTCGACGGTCTCGAAGCGCGCCGCCAGCCAGCGCGAGCTCGGCAGCAGGCCGATGCGCAGGTCCGTGCCGGGACCTTCGAAGTGCAGCGCGTCCAGTCGCAGCCCGGTCAGGCGCTCGCTGACGCCGACGAGCACGTCCTGGCGCTCGCGCCAGGCGGCCACCGGGTCGTCCTCGTCCAGGCGGCACATGTGGATGACGTCCTCCCACAGGCGCGCGAGCGCCGCGCCCGGCTCGAGGCCGGGGAAGACGAGCGCAGCCCAGGGCGCGGTCGGGCAGGGCACCGCGGTCCAGTTCGTCGTGCGCGCGTTGACGACCACGCTGGACTCGCGCAGGAACGGAAGCTGGTCGCGGCCGGCGCGCTCGGGGTCGAGGTCGTTGAGCAGCCCCGGCGCAGACGGGCCGGTGAGGGCGATGCGCGCGGCGCGCAGGTCGCCGAGCGCGAGGATGCGCTCGCCGTACCACGGCGGGACGTAGTCCAGCGTCTCCTCCGGCGCATGCAGGATCCGCGAGCGCTTGACGTGCAGGTCGAACTGCATGACGTCGACGAACTTGGCGCCGGCCCGGTAGGCGCAGTCCGCGACGACGCGCGTGAGCTCGAGCTTGCCGGGCTCGGTGCCGATCGCGACCACTTGGCCGGGCTGGACGTTCGCCGCGAATCCGACGACGAGGTCGGCGAAGCGCCGGAGCACGTCGTCCCCCGGCAGCGCGCCGCCGGGCTCGGTGGCGCCGGCGGGCGCGATAGTGGGCTCCGGGCCTCGCATCGAGGTGAGGGTAGCCATCCGCGCCCCGGCGCAATCATGCCTTCGCGCACACGGCCGCGCCCGCGCGCGGCGCGCGGTAGATTCGTCGTCGCATGAGCGTCGCCGCGCCCACAGAAGCCCTGACCCTTCGCTCCGCCGTCGACCTCGCGGGGGCGATCCGCCGGCGCGAGACGAGTTCGCGCGAGGTCGTCGAGGCGCACATCGAGCAGCTGCAGCGCACGCAGTCGCGCATCAACGCCGTCGTGCTCGACCGCTACGACAGTGCGCGCGAGGACGCCGACACGGCCGACGCGCGGGTCGCCGAGGCCAGCGACCCCGACACCCTGCCGCCGCTGCTGGGCGTGCCATGCACGATCAAGGAATCGATCGCGATGCGCGGGATGCCCAACTCGGCGGGGCTCGTCTCGCGCCGCGACTGGCGCAGCAGCGAGAACGCGCCGACCGTGCAGCGACTGCTCGACGCGGGCGCGATCCCGCTCGGCGTGACGAACACGCCTGAGCTGTGCCTCTGGATCGAGACCGAGAACCGCCTGTACGGGCGCACGAACAACGCCTACGACCCGGCGCGCACCGCGGGCGGGTCCTCCGGTGGCGAGGGGGCGGCCGTCGGCGTCGGCGGATCGCCGATCGGGCTCGGGGCCGACATCGGCGGGTCGCTGCGGATCCCCGCGTTCTTCAACGGCGTCTTCGCCCTCAAGCCCTCGCCGGGGATCGTCCCGAGCACCGGCCAGTTCCCGGCGACCGAGACCGAGACGGGCGCGTTCCTGCTCACGATCGGGCCGATCACGCGCCGTGCGGAGGACCTCATGCCGGTCCTGCGCGTCATCGCGGGCGCCGACGGCATCGACCCCTACTCGCGCGACGCCGAGCTGGGCGACCCCGCCGGCGTCTCGATCGCCGGCACGCGGGTCCTGCTCAGCGAGGACGCCTCGTTCAAGCAGGTCAGCCGCGAGCTGCGCGATGCGCGCCGGCAGGCCGCCGAGGCGCTCGCACACTCGGGCGCGACCGTCGAGACCGTCTCGATGCGCGGGATGCGGCGGGCGCTGGAGCTCTATCTCGCGGTGCTCAAGCTCGAGACGGGCGTGAGCGTCTCCGAGCTCATCATCGCCGAGGGCTCGGCAGCGGTCACGCTGGGCTCAGGGCTGCGGCGCAAGGGGCCGCACACACGCGCCCTGCGCCTGCTGCTCATGAGCGAGTGGATGACCGGCAAGATGCCTCAGGGCCGCCTGAAGAAGGCCGCTGCGGCGCGGCGTGCCTTCCAGGCCGAGGTGACCGACGCGATCGGCGACGGAGTCCTGTTGCATCCGACTCACGCGCGCGTCGCACCCCGTCACGGCAGGACGGTCGGCAAGCCGTGGGTGCTGACGACGACCGCCGTCTTCAACCTCGCCGGCCTGCCGGTCGCCCAGATCCCGCTGGGCCTGAACGCGCGCGGCCTGCCGCTCGGCGTGCAGGCCGTCGCCGGGCCCGACCGCGATCACGTCGCGGTCGCGGTCGCGCTCGAGCTCGAGCGCTCGATGGGCGGCTGGG
>JAXDFS010000433.1:0-4495 GCA_034665465.1 Solirubrobacteraceae bacterium | reverse complement strand
GGTAGGTGCGGCTGGCGCCCTTCGCGACGGCCGATGCGTCGTTGTTGCCGATGTTGTCGCCCGAGGAGTCCACGTTGAACGCGAGACCGTCGATGTGGGCGCCGTAGTCGCCGCCCGTGGCGTTGTTGGTGAAGTGGATCTCGACGCAGTCGCCGAGGTTCGCGCGGACGATGAGCGGCTCGATCGGGTCGTTGTCCTTCAGGCCGATCGAGACGTGCCGCGACTGCTCCTCCGCGCGGACGGCGGCGAGCTGGCTGGAGAGGACGTACATCTTGCCCTGCGGGTCGTGGTCGCCGAAGCGGTTGAGGGGGATGTCGACGTCGATGGCCTGGACGTCGAAGGACTTCACCGGCGCCTGCGAGGGGCACGGTGCGCCGGCGCCGGCGCCGGCGGCGGCGACCTCCGCGCGGTTCTGGCCCATGATCGCCAGCGGAGCGATGAAGAGGAGCGCGACGACGCTGTTGAGCACCAGGCGGTGCTTGCGATCGCGCGGGACGAGCCAGCGGTCGACCTGCGGGACGGCCCAGGGGCGCGTGCGCAGGAGAGCGGCGCTGATTCCGACGGCGAGGATCGAGTTGGCGAAGAGCGCCAGCAGGCCGTCACGCATCATGTGAACGAGCAGCGACGGCTCGTGGCCGCCGTGGTGGGCTCCGAAGAGGCTTGCGTGCGCCGGGTTGGTGAGACCCTGCGCGACGCTCGCCGCGAGTGCGACGGAGACCGCGAGGACGGCGGCCGCCAGGAAGCGCGAATCCTCGGCTCCCCAGCGGACGATCAGGCGGCGCCCGAGGACGACGCCGCCCCAGACCGCGATGAAGATGAGCGGCAGGGCGACGGTGCCGTCGCGCAGTGCATGGATCAGCAGCGGCGGCTCGTTGCGCTCATGACCGCCCTCGACGATGTGCAGGATGTTCAGCCACAGGCCGCCCAGGTAGGAGAACGCAAGGGCGAACGCGAGCACGGCCGACGGGCGCGCAAGGCGCTGGAGCGGCAGGCGTGAGACGGTTTTGATGAGGAGTTTGGTCATGTCCCTATTTGTGGCCGCGGTGGAACCCATCGAACGCGCCGGCGGGCGTCGTGCCCGTGCGGCCGAGATCGACGAGAATGGGCTTTGCGCGACCTGGGTCGCTGAACGAGATCCACAGCTTCGATCCGTCGCGCGGGGCGATGAACTTCAGCTGGGAGTCGATGCTTGCGTCCGGCTGCAGAGTGCCGGGGCGAAGGTTGGACTGCACCTCATTGAGCGGCTTGAGGTCCTTGCCGACCAGCAGGCGGAACTGCCGCGGGTCGTACTTGATCGGGTGGTCCAGGAGGTTCGTGAGCGTCACCGAGGCCTGCACCTGCACCTTGTTGGGGGCGACGAAGCCGGAGATGCCGTGCGTGACGCCGGCGAGATCCTTGGCGCCGAGGCCGTTGATCTTCTCGACGTGCTCGACCGCGACGACGCCGAAGCTCGCGGGAATGTCCTGCGAGGTGCCGAAGGGGCCCTTGGGAAGCGCCACGACCGGATCCCCGGGGGCGCCGCGCGACACGAGGCCGACGGCGAGGTAGCCGCCCACCAGGATCAGCGTGACGGCAAGGGCGATGAAGCTGACGAGCAGCCCGGTCCGTCGGGCTGCTGGTTGCGTCGCTCGGCTGATGCCGGCTTGGGGTGTTGCGGTGTGTGCGTCCATGAGCTTCACCGGCGTCGACCGATCGGTCTCCGCCAAAGGTGCCCCCCTGGTAGTTGTTGTCTTGGCCGTCGCCCGTTGGCCGAAGGTCGGAAAAAAGCATCCCTTCGCGAGGCGGTTCGAACATCGGGACTGCACGCACGACCCGACGCGCGAGTCCGTGCAAGAAGCTGCGTTTTCGCGCTCCCCGGCACCACCAAGGGGATGACAAGAATTCGCTGACAGACCACACGGATCGGGGACAAAAGTCCTAGTTGCGACCCGATCAATGGACCCCAGGGCGCCGTCGACCCTCGACCTTCGGCCCTGGTGCAGCCCGTTCCCAGCGTGCGCCCGCGACGGCTGCGCCAGTGCGCAGGGCCGCGCTCAGAGCCCGAGCTGCGCTGCGTACCTGCTGCGGTAGCGCGTGCGCGCGCTGAGGACCTGGCGCACGTACTCGCGCGTCTCTGCGAAGGGGATCGCGGCGGTCGTCATCGAGCGCTCGGCGGTGTGGGCGCGCGCGACCCAGCGATCGACGTTGCCCTCGCCGCCGTTGTAGGCGGCCAGCGCCAGCACCTCGTTGTGGCGGTAGCGGCGCAGCAGGTAGCGCAGGTAGTAGGTGCCGTAGGAGATGTTGATCTGCGGGGTTGCGAGATCGCCCTGCTCGAACTTCGTGCCGCCAGAGAGGTGCGCGATGTAGCGCGCCGTCGCGGGGGTGATCTGCATGAGCCCGCGAGCGCCCGCGTGCGAGGTCTGATCGCGAAAGCGCGACTCGGCGTAGATGACCGCCGCCACGAGCGACGGGTCCAGCTGCTTCTCGGCGGCCTGCTGGCGGATGATGTCCTCGTGGCGCAGGGGCAGCGTCAGCTCGAGCACCGCGCCCGGCAGGCGCGGCAGGACCACGAAGGCCACGAGCGCGGCGAGCCCTGCGACGCCGACCAGCAGCGTGAGACGCCGCCGGCGCCTGCGCCGCCGGCGTACGACCGCGCGCCGGCTCTCGCGTGCCATCTGTGACCGGGACATCGCTCGCGCGCTCACGATGCCTTCAGTCTGGCGAGGATCTCAGACAGCTGAGCCGTCAGTTGCTCCTCCGTGCCGCTGTTGTCGACGACGAACGTGGCCCGGCGCGCCTTCTCGGCCTGCGAGAGCTGGCGCGCGGCGCGGCGGCCGGTGGCGACATGGCCGCGGGCGCCCGCGCGGGCCGCGCGGACCTCCTCGTCGGCGACGACCGCGACGGTCGCGTCGTACGCGTGCTCCATGCCGGCCTCGAAGAGCAGCGGCGTCTCGACGACCGCGGCGACCGGCGCCGGGCCGCGCTCGGTCGCCTCCTGCAGCCAGTCGGCGACCCTGCGGGCGACCCGCGGCCACAGCTCGGCCTCCAGCCAGGCACGCTCGTGCGGGGATGCGAAGGCACGCGCGGCGACGTTTGCGCGATCGACGACCCCGTCCGGCGCCACGTCGGGCCCCCAGCGCGCCACGATCGCGTCGCGGACCTCCGCCGTGCCGTAGAGCTCGTGCACCACCGCGTCGGTGGACAGCGTCGCGGCGCCGAGCCCTTCCAGCACCGCGAGCGCGGTCGACTTGCCTGCTCCCATTCCTCCGGTCAGGCCGACGGTGGGGACCCGCGCCACCGCCCGTCGCCCGCGGTCAGGAGTCCGCCGGCTCGGCGGGCGCGGGCTCGGCGTCGTCGGGCACGGCGACCGCCTCGGTCTCGGCCTCGGCTGCCTCCGGCTCGTCGGCTGCGGTCTCCGGCTCCGCGGCTGCGGCCTCCGGCTCGGCTGCTGCGGCCTCCGGCTCTGCGACGGCCTCCGGCTCGGCAGCGGCCTCGACCTCGGTCTCGGCGCCGGCCTCAGCCTCGGTGGTCGGGGCCGCGTCGGCGAAGACCTCCTCGCTGAGCCCCAGCTCGGGCAGGTCGTCCAGGTCGCCGGCACCGGTCGGGTCGACCTCGCCGCCGTCGTCGGTGGCCGCGAGCTCCTCGGGCGGCAGGACCTTCGGCTCGAGCACCTGGCCCTCGACGCGCTTGACGCTCAGCGACAGGCGGCGGCGCTCGGAGTCGATCTCGAGGATCTTGACCTTGACGTCGTCGCCCGGTGCGACGATCTCGCGCGGGTTCTCGACGTGATGGGGCGCGAGCTCGGAGATGTGGACGAGGCCCTCGACGCCGTCCAGGATCTCGACGAACGCGCCGAACGTCACGACCTTGGTGACCGTGCCCTCGAGCTCGTCGCCGACGTTGTAGGTGTCGACGACGCGCTGCCACGGGTCCTCCTGGGTCTGCTTGAGACCCAGCGAGATGCGCTGGCGGTCGCGGTCGATGTCGAGCACCTTGACGGCGACCGTGTCGCCGATGTTCAGGATCTCGCTCGGGTGGTTGACGTGCGACCACGACAGCTCGGAGATGTGGATCAGGCCGTCGATGCCGTTGAGGTCCACGAACGCGCCGAAGTCGACGATGTTCGAGATGACGCCCTCGACGACGAGGCCGGGCTGCAGGCGGTCCAGGATCTCCTGGGGCTGCTCCTTGCGCTCCTCTTCCAGCACGGCCCGCCGCGACAGGACCACGTTGTTTCGCGACCGATTGAGCTCTATGACCTTGCACTCGATCGGCTGGCTCATGTACTCGTCGAGGTTGGGCACCCGCCGGATGTCCACCAGGGACGCGGGAAGGAAGCCACGAACTCCGAGGTCCACGATTAGGCCGCCCTTGACGACCTCGATGACCGTGCCGGTCACGGGCGTGCCCGACTCGTTGGCGGCCTCGATGCTGCGCCACGCCTTCTCGAAGCGCGCGCGCTTATTGGAGACGATCAGGCGGCCGTCCGGATCCTCCTTGGTGAGAACGAGCGCGT
>JAXDFS010000432.1:0-8819 GCA_034665465.1 Solirubrobacteraceae bacterium | reverse complement strand
GATCTTGTGGCGAAGGCGCTACGGCCTGTGCCACATCTGACAGGAATTGGCACCGTTCCCGCCGCGAAGCGGAATGGTTGCCGGGGCTTCGTAGGGCCTGTCCCTCCACCCCTCTGGATGTGTCCAGCTCTAGGCAGGCACAATATCAGCCATGCCCAACCTCCCAAAGCCGCGCTTCGGGCGCCCCACGCGCGGGCGCGGCCGCTCCGCGGGCCCCGCGGAGGCCGAGGCCGAGACCCCGAACGTCGAGATCGTCGAGGGTCACGGGCTGCGCTGGCTGCACATCGAGCGCCCGCGCCCGGCCGACCGCGCGTGGCTGGAGGAGCACTTCGATTTCCACCACCTCGACTACGAGGACGTCTACTCGCGCAACCAGCGCCCGAAGGTCGACGAGTACGACGACTACCTCTTCGTCGTCCTGCACTTCCCGCGCTTCGACAAGGCCGTCGGGCGCCTGAACGCCGCCGAGCTGGACATGTTCGTCGGGCCCGACTTCGTCATCACGCTGCCCAACGAGCCGATCCAGCCGCTGGAGTACCTCTTCGAGCGCTGCCGCGCGCGCGAGGACATCCGCGACGGCCTCTTCTCCAAGGGCCCCGGCTACCTGCTCTACAAGATCGTCGACGACTGCGTCGACTCCTCCTTCCCGATGCTCGCGAAGATGGGCAACAAGCTCGAGCGTCTCGAGGACGAGATCTTCGAGGGGCGCTCGGGCGAGATCGTGCGCGACATCTCAAACGTCAAGCAGGAGATCATCAACTTCCGCAAGATCGTCCGGCCGCAGCGCACGGCGCTGCAGGACCTCGAGCGCACCAAGCGCTACATCCCCGAGGGCCTGGACATCTACTTCGACGACATCAACGACGCCTCCGAGCGCATCTGGGACATGCTCGAGAACTTCAAGGAGGTCGTCGAGGGCCTGGAGTCCACCAATGAGTCGGTCCTGTCGCACCGCGTCAACGACGTGCTGAAGGCGCTCACCGCGATCAGCGTCGTCGTCCTGCCGCTGACGCTCGTCGCGAGCGTCTTCGGAATGAACGTCGCCGTGCCCGGCGAGGGCTCGATCGAGGCCTTCTGGATCGTCGTGATCGCGATGGTCGCGATGCTCGTCGGCATGCTCTGGTTCTTCCGCCGGCGCGGCTGGCTGTAGCGATGGCGCTCGACGAGCTCGAGCGGCTGGTCGAGTCCTCCGCGCTCACCGCTCCGATCGAGCGCAAGCGCATGCTCGTCATCGTCAACCCGTACGCGACGACGATGTCGGCGCGGCTGCGCAATCTCGTCGTCGCCGCCCTGCACGGGCGCTACGAGGTCGAGGCGATCGACACCCAGGGCCGCGGCCACGCGACCGAGCTGTGCCGCCAGGCAGCGCGGGAGGGCTATGACGTCGTCGTCTCCTTCGGCGGCGACGGCACGGTCAACGAGGTCGCCAACGGCCTGGCGGGCTGCGACACGCCGATGACCTGCCTGCCGGGCGGGGCGACGAACGTGCTGTGCAAGATGCTCGGGATCCCGGGCGACATCGTCGACGCGACCGAGCACCTGCTCGGCCTCGCCGACGGCTGGCGCCCGCGCCGCATCGACCTCGGGACCGCCAACGGCCGCGCGTTCACCTACACGAGCGGCTTCGGCCTGGACGCGAGCGTCGTCAAGCGCATCGAGGCCTCGCCGCAGCTCAAGCGCCACCGGCTGCGCGAGTACTTCTTCGTCTACGCGGCCGTCGAGACCGTCCTGCGCCACTACCTGCGCAACCCCGCGCGGATGGACGTCGAGGTCGCGGGCGAGACCTCACGCGCGATCGCGACGATCGTGCAGAACGGCGAGCAGTTCACGTTCCTCGACGACAAGCCGATCTTCATCGCCCGCGGCGGCGGCCTGGACACCGGCACGCTCGCGGGAGTCGCATTGCGCGGCGTCAGCCCGCGCGACATCCCCTCGATCGCGCTGCGGCTGCTCTCGTCCAAGCGCTCGGTCGTCGGCCACCGCCGGATCCACGCGTTCGCGGGCGTCGAGTCGCTGCGGTGCGTGTCCGCGGACGGTCGCGCGATCGCGCTGCACGTCGACGGCGACCACATCGGCGACGTCACCGAGGTGCAGTTCGGGATCCGTCCGGGCGCGCTGGGCGTCGTGGCGTAGTCGCGTCGGCGCGATGAACACCATCGGTTCCGATGCACGCGACTGGCCCGCCCCCTGGCAGCTGACCGCTCCCGAGTCCCACGTCCTGGCGTTCAACGGCGGCGCGTTGGAGGCCACGCCGTTCATGCTGGCGATCACCGAGCTCATCGCGCGCCGGACTCTGCGCCTCGAGACCGTCGACAGGCGCCGCGGGCTGAAGCGCAGCCGCGAGGCGGCGCTGTACGAGGGAGCTGATGCGAGCACGCGCGTCGCGGACTCGCTCGCGCCGGCGCTCGCCGCCTATGGCGCGGCACGCCGGCGGGCGCCGGACGACGGCGTTCTGGTCGCCGACCTCGCCAACGACGCGCGATCGGAGATCGGGCCGCCAAAGCGCTACCACGAACGCCACGTCGTGCCGTTGCTCGTCGATCAGGGCCTGCTCGAAGCGGGCCCCAAGCGCGGCCTGCGCCGACGGCCCGATCACCACTGGACGACCGCGGGCCGCGACACCGAGGCCGACCTGCAGCGCTGGCTGACGATCGGTCGGGACGATCTGGCCCGCTGGAGCACCCACGAACCCGCCACAGCCGCGGCGTGGGCTCACGGAGCCGGCGCGGCGCTGTTGCTCGCCGACGAGCTCCGGCCGCACCTGCTGGCACTTGTCGCGAACAACCACGACAGCGCGGGTGCCGCGACGGCGTCGGAGTTCCTCGATCCCGGCTGGCTCGCGCTCGACCTCTCGGCGCTGGAACCGCTCGCCGCGCGCGGAGGCGCGTTCGATGGGCTGATCGTGGACGGCGCGGGTACCGGCGGCGTGTAGCGCCACCCGCCGCCGCCGCGGGGTCGTGCGCCAGTCGCTGTCGACGCGCTCAACTTGACCCGCGGTGCTCTGCGCGGTCCAGTCAGGGCGTGAGTGGCGAGTTGCTGTAGGGGGCGAATCGGCGGCGGGGCGAGCTATCGAGGTCGATGGCCCACGACGCGAGGAGCGAGGTCTACGATGAGCTCGATGCAGGTCACGGAGCGGATCACCGCCGACGAGTACCTCGCGCTGCACCACGAGCATCTGCGGACGTGGCTCGTGGACGGGGCGATCGTCGTGAATGAGCCGCGACTCACGCATCAGCTGCTGCACGGACGGCTCTTCCGCGCACTCGATCGGTGGGTCCAGGGTGCCGGCGGCCGCGGGCTCGTCGTGTCACCGATCGACGTCCGGCTCGACGACCACAACGTGTATGCACCCGACCTGCTCTGGTATCGCGAGTCGCGCATTCCAGCCCATGCGGCGCCACCGCCCTACCCGCTGCCGGACCTGGCAATCGAGATCCGCTCCCCGTCGACCTGGCGCTACGACATCGGCACGAAGAAGACCGCCTTCGAGCGCGAGGGCCTCCCGGAGCTCTGGCTCGTCGACGGTGACGCCGACGTCGTACTCGTCTTCCGCCGCTCGGCGCCAACAGCGGCGTCCTTCGACGTCGCGCTCGAGTTCGATCGGTCGGCGATGCTCACGTCCGCGCTGCTCGCAGGATTCGAGCTCGACGTGCGCCTGCTCTTCGACCTCGGCTGAGGCCGCGCCGTCCCCCCCGCCCGGCCTGGCATGCGCGGCTGGGCCCGCGTGTGAGATCCATCACCAACCCCCGAGCAGGTGCTGCACGTTCGGCATATGCTCGCGCGATGGCGGGGCCTGCCTCCGATGTGAGCCGTGTCCTGGAGGTGGTGGGTGAGGCTGTGCGCGCCCAGCGCTGCATCCTGTTCTTGGGCGCGGGTGTTCACGCGCCGCCACCGGAAGGGTCGCCGTTTCACTATCCGACCGGGCAGCGTCCGCCGATCGGCTCGGCGCTGAGCCGGCAGCTGGCGGCGGAGTGCGGGTTCGCCGAGCGCTTTCCAGGCGAGGATGCGGGCAATCTTCAGCGTGTCGCGCTGGCCTATGAGATCGACAGCTCCCGCAACCGGCTGGTGGATGCGATCGCCGGTGCGGTCGACGGCGGGTCGGAGCCCTCGCCGATGCTGCGCGCGCTGGCAAGGCTGGATTTTCCGCTCGTCATCACGACCAACTACGACGGCCTGTTCGAGCGCGCGTTGCGCGACGTCGGCAAGACGCCGCGGGTCTCGGTCTACAAGCCCGCGGACGAGCCGACGACGGACTACGAGGACGGGACCGCCGAGAGCCCGATCATCTACAAGCTGCACGGCGACATCTCCCAGCGCGAGTCGCTGGTGGTGACCGACGAGGACTACATCCAGTTCGTGCTGCGCATGAGCGACAAGGAGCCCTATGACCCGATCCCGCTGTCGCTGAAGTACTTCCTCAAGCGCTGGACGACGCTGTTCATCGGCTACAGCCTGCTGGACTACAACCTGCGGCTGTTGTTCAAGACGCTGCGCTGGCGCATCGACCCCGCCAAGATCCCCGACACCTACTCCGTCGACTATCGCCCCGACGCCCTGATCCTGGACGTCTGGCAGAGCCAGCGCCGCTACGTGAAGTTCATCGCCCAGGACGTCTGGTCCTTCGTGCCCGCGCTGCATCAGGTCGTGCTCGGAGAGGAGCCGGCGCCATAGCGACCGCCGACGACCGCGTCGTCGCCGTCCCCGCGATCCCGTATCGCGGGATCAAGCCCTTTCGCTTCGCCGACAGCGCCATCTTCTTCGCGCGCGAGCGCGAGACGCGGCAGCTGGCGCGGCTCGTCGACGTCTACCGCGGCGTGTTCCTCTACGGCGACTCGGGCAACGGCAAGTCCTCGCTCGTCAACGCCGGGCTGCTGCCCCAGGCGCGCGACCTGGGCTTCGACCCCGTCCGCGTCAGGGTGCAGCCGCGCGACGGCGAGGAGCTCGTCGTCGAACAGCTCGCGATCACCGACGACGACCGCGGGCTGCTGTCGTGCGTGCTGGCGGCCGACGGCGACGACTCGGCGCGCATCGTGCTCTCGATCGACGACTTCGAGGAGCGCGTGCGCGCGGCGGCGGTTGAGCACCAGCCGCTGATCGTCTTCGATCAGTTCGAGGAGATCGTGACGCTCTTCGACGATGTCGGCGCGTCACGGCGTGCGCTCGCCGAGATGATCGTGCGCCTGCTGCGCGAGCAGCTCCCCGTCAAGCTGCTGTTCGCCTTCCGTGAGGACTACCTCGGCCGGGTCAAGCAGGTGCTCGGCGCGCGCCCCGAGCTCGTCGACCAGGCACTGCGCCTCGGCCCGCCGTCGGCCGACGACCTGCTCACGATCATCCGCGGTCCCTTCGAGCGCTTCCCGGGGCACTTCGGGCGCGAGCTGGACGACGCGCTCGCAGGACGGCTGGCCGCGGCGCTCGCGGAGCGCTTCGGCAGCGGCGAGGTCAGCCTGTCGGAGGTGCAGACGGTCTGCCTGCGCCTGTGGCAATCGACCGATCCAGCCGGGCTGCTGGCGGCGAAGGGCGTGCAAGGGCTCCTGGAAGACGAGCTTGGCGAGGTCCTCGACACCTTCGCACCGGACCTGCGGGCCGTCGCGATCGCGCTGCTCAGCCAGATGGTCACCTCCGCGGGCACCCGCAACGTCATCTCCGCCGAGGATCTGCGCCACCGCGTCCGCGAGGACGACAGCGACATCGCCCCCGCGCTCGTCGACGAGGCGCTCGACCGCCTCGAGCGCGACTCCAAGCTCGTGCGCCGCGAACGGCGCCGCGACATCTACCTCTACGAGATCACGAGCGAGTTCCTGGTCCCGTGGATCAGCAGTCGCCGGGAGGAGGCGCAGCTGCTGCGCCTGCGTCACCGCGACGAGCTGCGCCGCGAGCAGGAGCGTGCTCGTGAGCGTCGCCGGCTGCGCGCGATCGGCTGGATCGCCGGTGCGCTGCTCGTCGTCGCCGCGATCGTCGCGGGCCTCGCCATCTGGGCGCTCGGCCAGCGCAACGACGCCAGGAGCCAGACCTCGAAGGCCACATCGCTCGCGTTGACCTCCGCGGCCACCGCCCTGCTCGGCCACCCCGAGCTTGCGCTGCCGCTCGCGTACGAGGGTTACCGCGAGCGTCCGGGGGTGGAAGCACGAAGCACGATGATCGCCGCCCTCGAAGCGGCCCGCGATCCAGGTGTCCAGGCCATCATGCACGGCCACGGCGACGCGGTTCGAGGGGTGACGTTCAGCCCCGGCGGCGGCACCATCGCGTCGGCCGGCGCAGACGCGACGCTGCGGATCTGGAACACGAGCACCCACAGACAGATCGGCAGCCCACTCACCGGTCACGCCGGCGCAGTCAACAGCGTGGCGTTCAGCCCCGGCGGCCGCGCCCTCGCATCCGGCGGCGACGACGGCACGATCCGGCTGTGGGACGTCCGTACCCATCGACAGCTCGGACGCCCCCTCACGGGACACACCGACTCCGTCAACGCGGCGGTCTTCAGCCCCGACGGGCGGACGCTCGCATCCGGCAGCGACGACGGCACGGTCCGGCTGTGGGAGGTGCGCACGCACCGGCTGCTCCTGACGCTCCTGAAGGGTTCCTTCGCTGCCGTCCGCGACGTGGCATTCAGCCCTGACGGTCGCACGCTCGCGGCCGCCTGCTTCGACGACTTCGTGCGCCTGCTGGACGTTCGCCGCCACAGGCAGATCGGTACCGCGCTCCCAGCCGAGGGCCCCGTGAACACCGTGGCCTTCAGCCCCGACGGCCGCACCCTGGCATTCGCGGGCGACGACCGCCGGGTTCGACTTTGGGATCTGCGCACCCACAAGAGCCAGGGGAGACCTCTGAAGGGCCACACCGAGGTCAGCGCGGTGGCGTTCAGCCCCGACGGGCGCACCCTCGCCTCCGCCGGCGCCGACAAGACGCTGCAGCTGTGGGACGTGCACAGCCACCGACGAAGCGGCAAGCCGCGGCAGGGCCATGCCGACGCGGTCGACGCCGTGGCCTTCAGCCCGGATGGCCGCACGCTCGTCTCCGCGGGCGACGACAACACCGTGCGGCTGTGGGACGTGCGCGCGCCCAGGCGCCTGGGCAGCCCGCTCAGAGGCCACGCCGGCGGGGTCAACGCGCTGGCGTTCAGCCCCGACGGCCGCACCGTCGCGTCAGCCGGCACCGACGAGGTGCTGCGCCTGTGGGATCTGCGCACCCACAGGCAACTGGGCATCCCGTTCACGGGCCACACGGGCGACATCGGCGCGGTGGCGTTCAGCCCCGACGGCCGCACACTCGCCTCCGCGAGCGCCGATACGACGGTTCGCCTCTGGGACGTGCGCACCCACACGCAGCTCGGCCGGTCCCTGGAGGGCCACACCAACCTCGTGTTCTCTGTGATATTCAGCCCCGACGGCCGCACCCTGGTATCTGCCGGCCTCGACAAGACGCTGCGCGCGTGGGACGTGCGGACCCACAGGCAGCTCGGACGCCCCTTCGCGGGACACACAGGCTCCGTCAACGACCTGGCTTTCAGTCCCGACGGACACACCGTCGCGTCCGCGAGCGCCGACGCGACCGTGCGCCTCTGGGATGTCCGCACCCACAAGCAGCTCGGCCGCGCGCTTCGCGGGCACATCGGGCCTGTCCTGCGGGTGGCGTTCAGCCCCGACGGCCGCACGCTCGCATCCGGTGGCGTGGACAGGACGCTGCGCCTGTGGGACGTGCACACGCACAGACAGCTCGGCGCCCCGTTCAAGGGCCACACCGGCTTCGTATGGGGAGCGGCCTTCAGCCCGGACGGACGCACGCTTGCATCGGCCAGTCTCGACAGGACGCTGCGGCTGTGGGACGTGGGCACGCACAAGCAACTCGGCAGCCCGCTCAGGGGTCATACCGACGGCGTCGTCGGTGTGGCGTTCAGTCCCGACGGCCGCACGCTCGCCTCCGCCGGCTCCGACAGGACCCTGCGGCTGTGGAACGGCTTGACATGGCGCACTCCGACCGAGCTGCAGACCGAGATGTGCCGGCTCGTCGGCAGCGGCCTCAGCAGGGCCGAGTGGGAGCAGAACGCCGCGGGGATCCCCTACCGCGACAGCTGCAGCTGAGCGGCTACCCGCCGCCGCCGGGCGTGACCCGGTAGGCGTCGAAGACCGACTCGATGTTGCGCAGGCGGTTGATGGCCGCCTTGAGGACCTGCAGGTCGCCGACCTCCACGACGAACCAGTTCTGCACCATCGGGTGCGACACGACGCAGCGTGCCTCGACGATGTTGATGCCGGCCTCGGCGAAGGTCCGCGACAGGTCCTCCAGCAGCCGGTGACGGTCCCAGGCGTCGACCTGCAGCTCGACCTTGAAGGCGGTCTCGTGGTCGCCCTCCCAGCTGACCGGCGTGAAGCGGTCGGGGTCCTTGCGCAGCTGGACGGCGTTGGGGCAGTCCTCGCGGTGGATCGTGATCCCGCGGCCGAGTGAGATGTAGCCGACGATCGGGTCGCCGGGCACCGGGCGACAGCACTTCGCCAGGCGCAGCATGACGTCGTCGACGCCCTCCACGCGGATGCCGTACTGCGTGGACGTGCTCGTCGGCTGGCGGCGCTGGCGGCGCGTGGCGAGCAGGTCGTCGGCGAGCGTGCGCGCCTCGCCCTCTGCCGCCTCGCCCTGCTTGAGGCGCTGCATGATCTTGTTGACGACGACCTTCGCCGAGATCTTCGCGCCGCCGAGGGCGATGTAGAAGTCGTCGGCCTTCTTGAAGCCCATCTCGCGGATGACGTCGGCCAGCAGCGGCGAGGAGACGATCTTCTGCGCCGGCAGGCCGTGCTTCTTGAGCTGCTCGTGCAGGATGTCGCGGC
>JAXDFS010000431.1:0-6868 GCA_034665465.1 Solirubrobacteraceae bacterium | reverse complement strand
CGCGCGAGGGCAGCACCAGCACGTCGTCGCCGGGGCGCAGGACGCCGCCGGCGACCTGTCCGGCGTAGCCGCGGTAGTCGCTGTCGGGCTCGCGGACGACCCACTGCACCGGGAAGCGGGCCTCGTCGACGTTGCGGTCGTCGGCGACCTGCACGCTCTCGAGGTGCTCCAGCAGCGGCTTGCCGGCGTACCAGGGCATCTGGTCGGAGCGGTCGACCACGTTGTCGCCGTGCTTGGCGCTGATCGGGATGTAGACGATCTCGCGCACGTCCAGGCCGCGGGCGAAGTCGCTGAAGTCGCGCACGATCGCGTCGAACGTCTCCTCGTCGTGGTCGACGAGGTCCATCTTGTTCACCGCGACGACGAGGTGCGGGATGCCGAGCAGCGTCGAGATGTAGGCATGGCGCTTGGACTGCTCGAGCACGCCCTTGCGCGCGTCGACGAGGATCACCGCGAGGTCGGCCGTCGAGGCGCCCGTGACCATGTTGCGCGTGTACTGCACGTGCCCGGGGGTGTCGGCGATGATGAACGTCCGCCGGGCGGTCGCGAAGTAGCGGTAGGCGACGTCGATCGTGATGCCCTGCTCGCGCTCGGCGCGCAGCCCGTCGACGAGGAGCGAGAGGTCGACCACGCCGGCGCCGCCGCGCCGCCGCGAGGCCTCCTCGACGTGCTCGAGCTGGTCGGTCAGCACCTGCTTGGCGTCGAAGAGCAGGCGGCCGATGAGCGTCGACTTGCCGTCGTCGACGGAGCCGGCCGTCGCGAGGCGCATGAGGTCTGCCGAGGCGAGGCCCACTAGAAGTACCCCGCGACCTTGCGGTCCTCCATCGCGGCCTCGGTGGCGCGATCGTCGGCGCGCGTCTCGCCGCGCTCGGTGATCCGCGTCGCGGCGATCTCGGCCACGACCGTGTCGAGATCGGCGGCGGTCGAGCGCACGGCGCCGGTGCAGCTCATGTCGCCGACCGTCCGGTAGCGGACCGACTCGCGGAAGGGCACCTCGCCCGGCATCAGCGCGACGTGCTCGCTGGTGGCGTAGAGCATCCCGTCGCGGGCGAAGACCTCGCGCTCGTGGGCGAAGTACATCGACGGCACCTCGAGCTGCTCGGCCGCGAGGTACTCCCAGACGTCGAGCTCGGTCCAGTTGGAGATCGGGAAGACGCGCACGCTCTCGCCGCGGCGGATGCGCCCGTTGTAGATGTTCCACAGCTCCGGGCGCTGGTTCTTGGGGTCCCAGCCGCCGAAGTCGTCGCGGAAGGAGAAGATGCGCTCCTTGGCCCGGGCGCGCTCCTCGTCGCGGCGCGCGCCGCCGAAGGCGGCATCGAACCCGTGCTCCTCGATCGCGTCCAGCAGCGTGGTGGTCTGCAGGCGGTTGCGCGAGGCGCGCGGCCCGGTCTCCTCCGCGACGCGCCCGCGGTCGATGGACTCCTGCACCGAGGCGACGATCAGCTGCTCGCCGATCTCGGCCACGCGCCGGTCGCGGAACTCGATGACCTCGGGGAAGTTGTGCCCCGTGTCCACGTGCATGAGCGGGAACGGGAAGCGCCCGGGCCGAAACGCCTTCTCGGCCAGGCGCAGCAGCACGATCGAGTCCTTGCCCCCGCTGAACAGCAGCACGGGCCTGGAGAGCTCGGCGGCGACCTCGCGCATGACGTGGATCGCCTCGGACTCCAGGGCCTGCAGGTGCGTCAGACGGCCGACCATCATGCGGGCACCACCTTGAGCTCGGGAGGGGCGGGGCGCCCGCGTGAAATCAGCCACGCTGCGCCGCCGACGGCCAGCGGGACGCCGATCAGCGCAACGGCCGGCACGGCGACGCCGGCCTTGGACAGCACGCCCAGCGCCGAGCCCAGCAGCACGCAGCCGAGCACGGGGCGCAGCACGCCGGATGGCACGCGGGTGACGAAGTGGGTGCCGACCAGCACGCCCGGCAGCGACCCGATGAGGATCGTCCCCATCAGCGCGAAGTCGACGTTGCCGCTGACGAGATGGGCGAGGCCCGCGGCCCACAGCAGGATTGCCGCGTGAAAGACGTCGGTGCCGACGACGCGGTGCGGGGTCAGCTTGAAGACGAGGATCAGCGCGAGGCCGATGAGGGCGCCGCTGCCGACCGAGGTGACCCCCAGGATGAGCCCGAGGAACGCGCCGAGGCAGATCGCGGTGACCTTCGTGCGCGTCGTCTGCGTGATCGACTCGACCTCGCGCGCGACGAGCTTGGGCATGAACAGCGCCCGGCCGAGGATCGTCAGCGAGACGATCAGCAGCGCGACCGCGATCGCGCCCAGCAGCACGGGCTGAAAGCCCTTGCCGTAGTGCGACTGCAGCACCTCCAGCAGCCAGACGCCGACGAGCGCCCCGGGAACGCTGCCGACCGCCAGCCACTTCGACACGCCGAGGTCGACGGTGCCCTTGCGCAGATGGCGCCAGCCCCCGAGCGTCTTGGTGATCGCGCCGTAGGCGAGGTCGGTGCCGATCGCCACGACCGGCGACACGCCCGCGAAGAGCACGAGCAGCGGCGTCATGAGCGAGCCGCCGCCGATCCCGGTCAGGCCGATGAGGATGCCGACCCCGAAGCCGAATGCGATGACCATCGGATCCATTGCTCAGCCGTGCAGCCCGCACTCGGTCTTGTCGAGGCCGCTCCAGCGTCCCGCGCGCCCGTCTCCGGGCAGGGTGCAGGGCGCGCACCCGATCGACTGATAGCCGGCGTCGTGCAGCGGGTGATACGGCAGGTCGCGCTCGGCGATGCGGTTCCAGAGGTCGCGCTCGGTCCAGTGCGCGAGCGGGCTGTACTTCGCGATCCCGCCGCGCCTGGCGTCGACCTCGACGGTCTCGGTGCTTGCCCGCGTGGGCCCCTGCTCGCGGCGCAGGCCGGTGATCCAGGCGTCGGCGCCGGCGAGCACGCGCTCCAGCGCGGCCACCTTTGCCGCTCCGCAGCACTGCTCGGGCCCGGTCCAGTCCCCGAAGGCCTCCTCGACCTCGATCTTCACGCCGAAGCGCTGCTCGAACTCACGCCAGGTCGCGAGCGTCTCCTCGAACAGGACGCCGGTGTCGATCGTCACGATGCGGGCGTGCGGCGCGATCGTCAGCAGCTCGTCGAGGATGACCGACTCCTCCTTCTGGAACGAGCACAGGACGACGAGCCGCTCGTGCGCGGCCGCGAGCTGCAGGGTCTCGGTGAGAGACCCCGCGAGGTCGGTGCTCAGACCGCGCACTCGCCCTCGCCGCGGACGACCTTGAACGGCGTGTCGCGGTTCCAGTCCATGAACGTCGTCATCGTCTCGAGGCCGAACTCGACGGGCAGCGCGAGGTCGCGCACGAGGTCCTCGAAGGCCTTCGCCCCGACGCGCGCCGCGAAGTCGTTGAAGACCTCGCCCTGCTCGCGCTCGGCCTCGTACCAGCGCAGCCAGCGCTCGACGGCGTCGGGGATGCGCTTGGCGGGCAGGCGCACCTTCAGCCGCTGGCCGTAGACGATCTCGCCGCCCTCGAAGTTGCCGGCGATGTGCGCGACGTACGCCGGGATCGTGTGCTGGCCGACCTTGATCGACGCGCCGTAGAAGCCGATGTTCGCGATGTGGTGCTGGCTGCAGCCGTTCGGGCAGCCGCTCATCTTGATGTGGATCGCGCGCGTCAGCGGATCGGAGATCTGCATCTCCTCCAGGCGCGTCTGAAGCGCGGCGTTCAGCCCCATCGACGACGTGATGCCCAGCTTGCAGGAATCCGTGCCGGGGCAGGAGACGACGTCGTTGATCGTGTCAGGCCCGACGTCGGCGAGATCGAGCTCGGCGAGTGCCTGCCAGACCTCGTAGACGGTCTCGTCGCGAACCCAGCGCAGCAGCAGGTTCTGGTGCACGGTCGTGCGCATCCAGCCGCCCGAGTAGCGGCGCATGATGTTCGCGATCCCGCGGAACTGCTCGGGCGTCAGGTCGCCGCGCGTGACCTTGATGTGAACCGTCGAGAAGCCGTCCTGGCGCTGCGGCGCCACGTTGTCGGCACGGAAGCGCTCGAAGGCCGACAGGTCTCCGTTCGGGCTCGTGAAGGCGTCGGGCACACCGGGCGCCGATGCCTGCTCGTCGATGTCGAAGCGCAGTCCGTCGACGTCGAAGTCGCGCTCGCCGACCCAGTCGCCCTGCAGCTCCTCCTCGACCATCTCGCGGAAGGCGTCGATCCCGATCTTGTCGACGAGCACCTTGATGCGCGCCCGCGCGCGGTTGACGCGCAGGAAGTCCTGGCGGTCGAAGATCCGGAAGCACGCCTCGGCGACCTTGAGGTACTCGCCGTCGTCGAGCCCGACGAACTCGTAGAGCGTGGGAGCGATCCGCGGCATGATCGACGTGCCGCCGCCGACCCGGACCTCCACGCCGCGCACGCCGTCGCGCTCGCGGGCGAGGAAGGCGATGTCGTGGATGCCGGTCAGCGAGCGGTCGGCCGGCGCGCCGTCGAAGGCGGTCTTGATCTTGCGCGGCATCATCTGCGTCGTCGGGTGGCGCACGAAGTAGCGCACGTAGGCGCCCGCGTAGGGGGTGAGGTCGAAGAGCTCGTCGCCGGCGACGCCGGCCCAGGGATCGCCGGTCACGTTGCGCACCGTGTTGCCGCAGCCCTCGCGCGAGGACAGGCCGCTGTCGGACAGCTCGCGGATCGCCGCCGCCGCGTCGGGCAGCGGGACGTGATGCAGCTGGATGTTCTGGCGCGTGGTGATGTGCCCCTTGTCGAGCGGCACGTACTTCTCGACGACCTCGGCGAAGGCGTCCATCTGGTCGGGGGTGATGCCGCCGAACGGCAGCTTCACGCGGATCATCTGCACGGCGGGCTGGCGCTGGCCGTAGACGCCCTGCTTGAGCCGGAACTTGATGAACTCGGTCTCCTCGATGTCCCCGGCGAGGAAGCGGGTCGACTCCGTGTCGAAGTCGTCGAACTCCCGCTGGATGATCGGGATGATGTGGCCGGGGACGTCCTCGCGAACCTCGGGGTTCTCGAGCGTCCCGGGCCGGCCGGCGGTCGTGCTTGGCTCCATGGGCGTCAGTGCTCCGGGGTGGACTGCAAGGGAGGGGCGGATCATACAGGCGATTACCGGTCGGATTTACCCCCAATCATGTCCACTACCACCCGGGGCGGCCAGATAGCCTCTCGCGCCATGCCCGACCTCGCGGTTCTCGACCACGCCACGGTGCTCGCCGCCGTGTCCCCGCAGGCGGCGATCGAGGCCACCCGCGACGCCTTCCTGCGCCACCACCGCGGCGAGTGGGTCATGCCGGCGAAGGTCTATCTCGACAGCCCGCCCTACGGTGACTTTCGCGCGATGCCGGCGCTCGGCGGCGAATTCGCGCTGCTCAAGTGGATCACGTCGTTTCCCGGCAATCCAGAGCAGGGGCTGCCGACGGTGAGCGGGGTCGTCTGCCTCTCCGATCGCCGCACCGGCGTGCCGCTGGCGCTGCTCGACGCACGCGCCGTCACGGCTCTGCGCACGGGCGCCGTCGCGGCGGTCGCGAGCCTGGCGCTGGCCCGTCCGGGCGCGCGCACCGCGGGCATCGTCGGCTGCGGGCTGCACGGCGCGTGGACGGCGCGCTGCCTGGCGGCGGCGGGATATGGCCCCGGGGTCTGCTTCGATCCCCGCGCCGGCGCCGCGGCGGCGCTCGCGGCCGAGCTCGGCTGGGCCGCCGGCTCGCTCGCGGAGGCACTCGCATGCGACGTCGTCTGCACCGTCACGCCCGGCGCCGAGGTGATCCTCGAGGAGCGCGACCTGCGGCCCGGGGCGCACCTGAACATGCTGGGCGCCGACGGGTCGGGCAAGGCCGAGGCGAGCATCGCGGCCGTGTGCGGCTGCGAGCTGTACTGCGACGACTGGGAGCAGGCGTCGCACGGCGGTGAGCTTGCCGGCGCGGTTGCCGCGGGCGCCGTGACCTGCCAGCAGGTCACGCCGCTGGGCGCCGTCCTCGCGGGCGAGGCGCCCGGTCGCAGCGGCCCTGACGCGGTCACCCTGTTCGACTCGACCGGCCTGGCGATCCAGGACCTGGCGGTTGCCGCCGCGGCGCTCGAGGCGGCCCGGTCCGGCGCGGTCGCGGCCGGCTCGATCCGGCTCTAGCTCAACGCCGCCGAGCCCTTCGAGGACGACGTCCGCGAGCACGGCGCGAGCCTGACCGGGTGCATGAACGCCGGAGGCGGGCGCGCCGACCTTCACCGCCCGCGCCCGCGGGGATCTACCATTTCACATTCGTTCGCAGCCGAACTCAGGGACCGCCTGCCGATGACACTTCGCCGAACCAGTCTCGCAGTGCTCGGGGTGGCCCTCCTCGCGCTGTCTGGCTGTGGTGGCAGCGACGCCCCCTGTGTCGCCAGGCCCGGCTCGGCGCCCGGCGCAGTCCAGGCGCCCGACGGCTGCGCGGTGAGCTCGGTGATCGCCGTCGACGCGACGGGCGCGATCCGCGACCGGGCGCTGGCGCGCGACGTCAGCTCCGCGGCACTGCGCGCGGCCGAGCACACGATCACCGCCGGCGGGCACCTGCGGATGGTCGTCTTCGCCGGCGACGCGGACTCCGTCGAGGTCATCTACGACGACGACGTGCCGACGCTGAAGCAGAGCGACGAGACCCGCCGGGGACCGCTCGAGCAGGACCTGCGCAGCGCGATCGGCGCGACCCTCGACGGTGCGCTGGGCGTCGACCGCTCCAACCGTGCGCTGGCCGCGCGCGTGCGGACGCTCGCCCACGGCGGCACGTCGGACATAGCGCGGGCCGTGCGCAACGCGCTGAGCAGCCTGCGGGGCGGCTCGGGGGCGCAGGCGATGACGCTCGTCTCCGATGGCGCGCAGGCCAGCGATCAGCTCGAGCTCGCCCGCCGGCTGCAGGCGGGCGACCCGAGCGGGCGACTCTCCGCG
>JAXDFS010000430.1:0-11402 GCA_034665465.1 Solirubrobacteraceae bacterium | reverse complement strand
CGCTGCGGCGCTCGGCGCTCGGCGACATCGCGGCCGGCTCGCGCGTCAACCTCGAGCTGTCGCTGCGCGCGAGCGACCGCCTGGGCGGGCACATCGTGCAGGGCCACGTCGACGGCGTCGGGGCCGTCGCGGGGGTGCGCGAGGACGGCTTCGCCAGCATCGTCACGATCGCCGCCGGGCCCGAGGTCCTGCGCTACGTCGTGGAGAAGGGCTCGATCGCCGTCAGCGGGGTCTCGCTGACCGTCGCGCGCATCGACGACGAGGGCTTCGACGTGTCGCTGATCCCCGAGACGCTCGAGCGCACGACGCTCGGCGCGGCGGCCGTCGGCGCCCCCGTGAACCTCGAGGTCGACGTCCTGGCGAAGTACGTCGAGAAGCTTCTCGCGGGCCATCGGTCCCCGGGTTTGCCAAGCTGATGGGCATGAGCTCTACGACGCGCAGCCCGTTCGCCACGATCGACGAGGCGCTCGAGGACATCCGGCAGGGCAAGATGGTCGTCGTCTGCGACGACGAGGATCGCGAGAACGAGGGCGATCTCACGATGGCCGCGCAGTTCGCGACTCCCGAGGCCGTGAACTTCATGGCCAAGGAGGGGCGCGGGCTGATCTGCCTGTCGCTGACCACCGAGCGCTGCGACGAGCTCGGCCTCGACCTGATGGCGGCCAAGAACGAGTCGCCCTTCGAGACGCCCTTCACGGTCTCGATCGAGGCCCGCGACGGCGTGACGACCGGCATCTCGGCACACGACCGCGCGCGCACGATCCAGGTCGCGATCGACTCCTCGAGCTCTCCCCGCGACCTCGTGCAGCCCGGCCACATCTTCCCGCTCAAGAGCCGCCCCGGCGGCGTGCTCGAGCGCGCCGGCCAGACCGAGGCCGCCGTCGACCTCGCGCGCCTGGCCGGCCTGAACCCGTCGGGCGTGATCTGCGAGATCATGAACGACGACGGCACGATGGCGCGCGTCGACGACCTCGTCGAGTACTGCCGCCGCCACGACCTGAAGATGGTCACCGTCGCCGACCTCATCGCCTACCGCCGCCGCCACGACAAGCTCGTCGAGCGCGTCGTGTCGACCAAGCTGCCGACCGGCTTCGGCGACTTCCAGGCGATCGGCTACCGGGAGCTGATCGGCGGCAAGCACCACGTCGCGCTCGTCAAGGGCGAGGTCGACGGGGAGGAGGACGTGATCGTCCGCGTGCACTCGGAGTGCCTCACCGGCGACGTCTTTCACTCCCTGCGCTGCGACTGCGGCGAGCAGCTCGAGTCGGCGCTGGCGATGATCGAGACCGAGGGCCGCGGCGTCCTGCTCTACCTCTCCCAGGAGGGCCGCGGGATCGGGCTGCTCAACAAGCTGCGCGCCTACAAGCTGCAGGAGGGCGGGATCGACACGGTCGAGGCCAACCTGCAGCTCGGGCTGCCCGCCGACCTGCGCGACTACGGCATCGGGGCCCAGATCCTCGTCGATCTCGGGCTGACCTCGATCCGGATCCTCACGAACAACCCGAAGAAGATCCGCGGCCTGGAGGGCTACGGCCTGTCGGTGAGCGAGCAGTTGCCGATCGAGCACGTCCCCAACCCGCACAACGAGGCGTATCTGCGCGCCAAGCGCGAGCGCATGGGGCACACCCTGCACCACCAGGGCCTCGACGTCGACAAGGACATGCTCCACGACGAGGACGAGCGCGACCACCGAGACGAGCGCGCGTGAGGTTCGCGATCGTCGTCGGCCGCTTCTACGAGGAGCTGGCCGAGCGGCTGCTGGCGAGCGCGACGGCGGTCTTCGAGGCCGCCGGCTCGGAGGCGATCGACGTCGTCGACGTCCCGGGTGCGTTCGAGCTGCCGCTGGCGGCGCTGACGCTCGCTCAGACCGGCCGCTACGACGGGATCGCCTGCCTGGGCGCCGTGATCCGCGGCGAGACGAGCCACTACGACCACGTCTGCGCCGAGGCCGCGCGCGGCATCCAGGAGGTCATGCTGCGCACCGGCGTCCCCTGCGGGTTCGGCGTGCTGACGGTGGAGAGCATGGACCAAGCGCTCGAGCGCGCCGGGGGCGGCAAGCGCGATCAGGGCGAGCACGCCGCCGTCGCGGTCCTCGCGCTGGCCCGCGTGCGCGCGGATTTCGCCTGACCGCAGCCGGCTGGGTACCCTGAAAGGGCATGCCCGACAGTGAGCTTCAGGAGGTCCTCGCGCTGGCGCTCGTGTTCGTCGTGCACGTCATCGGAGGGCTCGCGCTCGTGTGGGCGCTGCTCGACGACGACATGCGCGCGCGCTGGCGACGCGGCTGGGGTCGCGGAGGAGACGAGCCCGGGCCGGTGGCGCCCGCGCCGCGCCCCTCGCCGGCCCTCGTGCCCCCGGCGCTGCCGCTGGCGGGCGCCGATCTCGCCCGCGTGCGCCTACGGGGCCCGGGGCGCCTTGCCGACGCCCACCCTGCGGCGCCCCGCAGACCCGAGCACGCCCCCGAGCCGGCGCGCGTGCCGCAGCACTGACGCGACGCGCGGGGCGAACGCGCCGCGCACCGCGTCGTAGGCCGGCTTGGGCTGGTACTGGGAGTCGAACGGCAGGCCCATCTCCGCCGGCCCCAGCCAGGACACGCGGTCGGTGAAGCCCCAGGTCGTGAACTTCGTGCACGCCGTGACGGCGTTGCAGGCGCGCGCGGCGTCGCCATAGGCGACCGCCTGGCGCGCGAAGCGCTGTGCGGGCGTGCCGCTGAGCTGCGTCGTGCCGACGTCCATCTCGGTGATCTGCACCTCGACGCCGAGCGCGGCCAGGCGCTGCATCGTCTGCGTGAGCGTCGCCTCGTCGACGAAGCCCTGGATGTGTGTGTGGTACTGCAGGCCGACGCCGTCGAGTGGGACGCCGCCGGCCTTCAGGTCGCGGACGAGCCGCACGAGCCCGTCGAGCTTGGCGTTGGGACTCTCGACGGCGTACTCGTTGATGAAGAGCTTCGCCCGCGGGTTGGCGGCGTGCGCCGTGCGCAGCGCCTGCTCGATGTAGTCGGCGCCGATGAAGCGCCGCCAGACGTTGTCGGCGAGCGCGCCGTTCTCCGCCATCGGCTCGTTGACGACGTCCCACTCCGGCACGTCGCTGCCGAAGTGGCGCATGACGGTGTCGATGTGGTTGCGCATGATGCCCAGCAGCTCGTCGCGCTTCCAGCCGGTGAGCGTCGTCAGCGCGTCGCCGAGCGTCGTGTCGAGCGTGTCGAGCGGCGCCGGAAGCGGCAGCGGTGGCACCGACAGCGGCGGCAGGTGCAGGCCGAGGTTCTCGGTCAGCCCGTGGTCGACGAGCCAGAGCGGCACCTGCAGCCCCCAGACGAGCGCATGCCCGTGGATCTGCTTGTGGTGCTCCTTGGCGAAGGCGACGAGCTCGTCGGCGGCGGCGAAGTCGAAGACGCCACGCCGCGGCTGCAGCGACTGCATCTTCATCTCGTTCTCGGGCGTCAGGGCGTCGAACTCGCGCAGGAAGGTGTCGCGGTAGCGCTTGTCGCGGCGCAGGGAGTCCAGCCGCACGGCGCTGCCCTGCGGGACGGTTCGCAGCGCCGGCGGCGGCGCCGGCGCGGCGGGTGCCTGGGTGATCTTGGCGCGGGCCGGCCGCGAGGTCCCGGCACCCGCGGGCGCCGCAGCGAGGGCCATCGCGATCGCGATGCCGGTGAGGGCAGACCACCGGCGTCTCGTCATCGCAGCAGCCTAACGCGGACACGCCAGGTCGGGCACCGATCGGCCGGGGGGTCTAGTCGCCCTGGCCCTTGCCGGCCTTGCCCGGCTTGACCTTCTTGCCCGTGCCGCCGGCGAGCTTCGCCTGGGCGGAGCTCAGCTCGCGCTGCACGGTCCCGCGCTGGTTGGGATTGCGCAGGCGCTCCTGCAGGTAGGGGATCGCCTCGGCGGGGTTGCCCGAGCGGTTGAGCGCCTGGCCGAGGTTGAAGAGGGCGAAGTAGTAGGCGAGCTCGCTGGTCCGGTCCGCATCGCGGAAGGCCTGCACGGCTTGGCGCAACGGCGGGACCGCGCCGGCGTAGTCGCCGGACTTGATGTGCTGGAAGCCCTGGTCGTTGAGCGCGACCGGGTTGCTGCTCGACGCGCTCGCGGGCTTCTGCGTGCTCGGTGCCGGCGTGGTGGCCGCGGGCGTGGCGGCGCTCGGCGTGGTCTGCGACGCCTTCGACGCGGTGCCCGAGCTCGCGTGCTGGGTGCTCGTGCGGCTCGCGCTCGCCCGGCCGGAGCGCTTTGAGTCCTTGCGCGCGGCGAGCCCGACGACCCCGCCCACGAGGATCGCGACCACGGCCAGCACGCCGATCAGCGGCAGGCGGCTGTGCGAGCGCGAGGGCTGCGACCGCGAGACGGGCGCGGGCGGCTCGCGGCGCGGCGAGGCCGCCGGGGAGGACGGCCACGGCGGCGCCGCGGCTGCCGGGGCGGGGGTCGGGATCTGCCGCCGCACGGGGGGCGGGGGCGCAGGTACGGGCTCGGGCTCCGGCTCCGGCTCCGCGACGGGGATGGCGGCCGCGACCGGCGCCATCGGCCGCGTCGTGTCGGTGACGGCCGCCGGCGTGCCCGCGAGCGCCTGCTCGAGCTCGTCGACGAGCTGGGTCGCGGTCGCCGGACGCTGCGCGGGGTCCTTCGCGAGTCCGCGCTTGAGCACCGCGTCGACGGCGGCGGGCAGCTGGGGCCGCGCGTCCGATGCCGCCGGAGGCGGCTCCTCCGCGTGCTGGAGCATCTGCGCCGCCGGCATCTCGGCCTCGAACGGGCGGCGGCCCGAGAGCAGCTCGTAGGCGACCACCGCCAGGGCGTAGCGGTCGCTGGCCTGCGTCGCCGGTAGCCCGGTCGCCTGCTCGGGGGACAGGTAGGCGGCGGTGCCGAGCACCTGCCCGGCCTGCGTCATGTGGGTGTCGTCGGCCAGCCGCGCGATGCCGAAGTCGGCGACCGCGAGCCGGCCCTGGGCATCGAGCAGGAGGTTCGCGGGCTTGACGTCGCGGTGCACGATGCCGGCCTCGTGGGCGACGTCGAGCCCCGCGGCGGCCTCGCGCAGCCAGCGCAGCGTGGTGTCGCGGTCGACCGGCGGGCCGCCGTTGCGCCCGGCCGCCTTGATGCGGTCGGCGACGGTGCCGCCGGAGAAGTGCTCCATGACGATGAACGTGTCGTCGCCGTGCTCGCCGATGTCGTAGATCGTCACGACGTGGGGATGCACGGAGACCTGCGCCGCCGTCCGCGCCTCGCGCTGGAAGCGCGCGCGGGCGCCGGGATCGGAGGCGAATTGGGCGCCGAGCACCTTGACCGCGACGATCCTGCCGAGCAGCAGATCCTCGACCTCCCACACGGAGGCCATTCCGCCGTTGGCTATGTGTCGTTCGACGCGGTAGCGCTCCGGCAGCTCGATCTTCGAGGCCAGGGGCATCTGTCAGATGACGATACCCGCCGGGCCGCCGGGCCCAACCCGAGCCGGCCGGTCCTCTACACTCCCGCACCGATGGCCAAGGTCTGTCACAGCTGCGGCAAGAAGCCGGCGTTCGGCCAGAGCCGCAGCCACTCCATGGTCGCGACCAAGCGGCGCTTCAACCCGAACCTCCAGAAGGTGCGGATCCTCGTCGGCTCCGCGCCGCGCCGCGTGTACGTCTGCACCCGCTGCCTGAAGGCCGGGAAGGTCACCAAGGCCGTCTGAGGTCCCGGGCCTCGCCGGCCCATGCTTCGCGGGAGGTCATACGACGTTGCCGGATCCCAGCCTCGTCCGTTTCCGCGCCGTCGTCGAGGGTGCGCTCGTCCATCTCGAGTCGCGCCGGCAGGAGATCAACGACCTCAACGTGTTCCCGGTCGCCGACGGCGACACCGGCGACAACATGGCGCTCACGCTGCAGGCGGTGCTCGTCGAGGTCGATCGCCTCGCGGCCGACGGCAACCGCCTGATCGACCAGATCGGCCGCGACGAGATCGTCGAATCGGTCGCCCGCGCCGCGCTGCTCGGGGCGCGCGGCAACAGCGGCGTGATCCTCTCCCAGCTCATCCGCGGCGCCGCGGAGGAGCTCGTCAGCCGCCCCGGCGAGCTCGTCGACCCCGTGCTGATCGGCGCCGCGATGGCCCGCGCTGCGCAGCGCGCGTACAGTTCCGTGCGGGCGCCCGCGGAGGGCACGATCCTGACCGTCATGCGCGAGATGGCGACGCGCGTGGCGACCGACCTCGCGCACATGGGCGACACGCGCCTGGGCTCCGAGGGCGACCCCGCGGTCCAGAACGCGCTCATCGCCGACGTGCTCGAGCGCGCGCTGCAGGCGGGCGAGGAGTCCGTGCGCCGCGGGCCCGAGCTGCTCGAGATCCTGCGCGACAGCGGCGTCGTGGACGCCGGCGGGCACGCGCTGACGATCATCTTCGCCGGCGTCATCGCCGCGCTGCGCGGGACCGAGGCGCCCGCGGTGGCTCACCAGGCGGCGCCCGCCCGCATCAGCCACCCCGAGCACAGCTCCTCGACCCATCGCTACTGCACGAACTTCGCGGTCACCGGCCACGACCTCGATCCGATGGCCTGGATCGCGCCGCTGGAGGCGATCGGCGACTCGGTCCTCGTCGTCGGCGACGCCGCGACGCTGAAGGTCCACGTCCACACCGACGAGCCCGAGGCGGCGGCGGGGCTCTTTCACGCCGCCGGAGAGGTCTCGCACCTGGACGTCGCCGACATGCACGCGCAGGTCCAGGCGCGCACCGAGCGCCTCGCGCCGGGCGGCGACAGCGGCGAGGCGCCGAAGGCGCGCTGCGGCGCCCTGGCCGTCGTGTCGGGCGCGGGCATGCGCGGGCTCTACGAGAGTCTCGGCGTCCACGTGCTCGACGGCGGGCCCACGCTGAACCCGTCGACCTACGAGCTGCTCGCCGGCATCCACGACGTGCCCGCCGAGGAGGTCGTCGTGCTGCCCAACTCGCCGAACGTCGTCATGGCCGCCGCGCACGCCGCCGAGCTGTCGGAGAAGGTCGTCTGCGTCAGCGGCGCGCGCTCCCAGCAGGCCGGGCTGGCGGCTGCGCTCGCGCTCGATCCCGCCCGCCCGGCCGCCGAGAACCTCGCCGCCGTCGATGCCGCGCTCGAGCACCTGCGCACCGGCGCGGTCGCGCCGGCCGCCCGCGACGACGGCCAGGGCCGCTTCGCCGCCGGCGACGCCGTCGGCTTCGTCGACGACGCGATCGTCGCCTGGGGCGAGGCGGCGCCCACGCTGGCCGCCGTGCTCGACGGGCTCGGCGCCGGCGCCGAGCTGCTCACGTGTATCGCCGGCGAGGGCGCGCCGCTGGACGAGGCGAGCGTTCGCGCGCTCGGCCCCGCGGACGTCGAGCTCGAGTGCGAGGTCGGCGGGCAGCCGTCCTACTGGTGGCTCGTGGCCGCGGAGTAGGGCGGCCTGCGCCGGTTGACAGCACGATGGGGCATCGATAGACACGCGTCATGCGCTCCGCTCGCCTCGCTGTGCCGCTCGTCCTCGCGGCGCTCGCGCTGGTGTCCTGCGGCGGCGACTCGAAGTCCTCGAGCCGCGCCGGCGGCGATCTTGCCGGCGACGCCGAGAAGCTCACCGCGCAGGCGGCGGGCCCCAACCAGAAGGCTCGGATGGGCGTCGTCGACGGCAAGGTGACGCTCACGCTGAAGGGGCTGCCGGCGCGTTACGGCGAGTTCTCGGTCGGCATCAGCGGGCCGTTTCGTCACCGCAAGGGCGCGGCGCTGCCCGACTACGACCTGCAGCTCGGCGCGCGTGACTATGGCGTCGGGCTCTCCTCGGTCAACGGCAAGTCGTACGTCAGCCTCGGCTCGACGGGCTACGCGCTCCCGGCCGACGCCCGCCGCAGGCTCGTCAAGGCATCGGCCAAGGGCAAGAACGGGCTGACCCGGACGCTCGAGCAGTTCGGCATCGCGCCGTGGCGCTGGGAGACCGACAAGCGCGTCGCCGGCACCGAGCGCATCGACGGCGTCGAGGTCGTGCACGTCACGACCGGCGCCAACGTCGGGCGCATCCTGCGCGACGCGAACACGCTGCTGGGGTTCATGACGTCGCTCGGGCTCACGCGGGCAACGGGGCTGCCGCACGAGATCGGCCCGGCCGCCAGGCGCGCCATCGTCCACAACGTCAAGTCGTTCGCGGGCAACTCGTGGATCGGTACGAAGGACCACGTGCTGCGCAGGTCGGGGTTCAGGATGACCTTCACCGTCCCGCGGGCCGACCGCGGCAAGGTCGCCGGGATCTCGGGTGGCACCGTCGTCGGCGAGCTGAACGTCAGCGAGGTCGGAAGGGCGCACAGGATTCCGTCGCCGGAGACGACCGGGCCGATCGCCGACTTCCGCATCGGCGTCGATGCGGTCGGCGACGCGCAGGACGCTGAAGCCGGCCGCTGAGCCTGCGGTCCGCAGCGCCGATCATCATGGGTGCGTGCCGACCGCCTTTGCGACCTCGCGCGAGCTCGACGACGAGACGCTGCTGAGCGCGCCGCTGCACTGGCCGCGACCGTCCGTCCTCGCGCAGCCGCTGAAGGTCAAGCCGTCGACCGCGGCCGAGGCCGCCGAGCGGCTCGGGCTGCACACCGTCGGCGACCTGCTCGAGCACCTGCCCGGCGACCGCCGCGAGGCGCGCACGGTCGCGACGCTCACGACCGGCGAGGCCGCGACGGTCGTCGTTGAGGTGCGCTCGATCACGAGCCGGCCCGTGCGCCGCCGCGGCATGAAGCCGCTCGTCACCGCGACGGTCGCCGACGAGACCGGCGTCATGGAGGCGACGTTCTTCAACCAGCCCTGGCTGCAGCGCAAGTACGTGGCGGGCACGCGGCTGGTCCTGCACGGCACCTACCAGGCGCGCAACGCCTTCCGCGTCTCAGGCCACGCGCCGACCGACGAGCGCACCGGCGGCGAGCAGGAGGTCGCGCACTATCCGACGACCGAGGGGCTGTCCTCGACGCAGATCCTCGCGCTCGTGCGCGCACACCTCGCCGCCGCCCGCGACGCCGTCGAGCCGCTGCCCGCCCGCGTGCGCGCCCGCGGCTCGCTGCCCGACCGGCCGGCCGCGCTGCTGGCGGCGCATGCCGGCGATCACGAGGCGGGCCGCAGCCGGCTGGCCATCGACGAGCTGCTGCTCGCCCAGCTCTCGCTGCTGCGCCGCCGCGCCTCCAGCTGCGCGCCGGTGCTCGACGGCCCGGCGCTGCTCTCGCGCCGCTGGCGCGAGGAGCTGCTGCCGTTCGCGCTGACCGGCGACCAGCTGCGGGCGATCGCCGTCCTCGACGAGGAGCTCGCCCAGGCGCGCCCGATGCAGCGCATGCTCATGGGGGAGGTCGGGTCGGGGAAGACCGTGGTGGCCCTGCACGCGATCCTCCGCGCCGTCGAGCACGACCTGCAGGCCGCCTTCATGGCGCCGACCGAGGTCCTTGCGGAGCAGCACTTCGCGACGCTGCAGCGGCTGCTGCCCGGAGAGGCGGTGCGCACCGCGCTGCTGACCGGCTCCACGACGAAGGCCCGCCGCCTCGACACCCTGAACAAGCTCGCCAGCGGCGAGCTGTCGTTCGTCGTCGGCACGCACGCGCTGGTGGAGGAGGACGTGCGCTTCGATCGCCTCGCGGTCGTCGTGGTCGACGAGCAGCACCGCTTCGGGGTGCGCCAGCGCGCCGCGCTGGACGCCAAGGCGCAGGACGGGCTCGTGCCGCACGTCCTGCACATGACGGCGACGCCGATCCCGCGCTCGATGGCGCTCATGCGCTACGGCGACCTCGACGTCACGACCCTGCGCGAGCTGCCGCGCGGCCGGCGTCCCGTCGAGACGCACCTGGCCTCCAGCGACGGCGAGCGCGCCCGCGCCTACGAGCGCATCCGCGAGGAGCTCGACGCCGGCCGCCAGGCGTTCGTCGTCTGCCCGCTCGTCGAGGAGTCCGAGGTGCTGCAGGCGCGCGCGGCGACGGCCGAGTACGAGCGCCTGCGCGGCGGCGAGCTGGCCGACTACCGCGTCGCGCTGCTGCACGGGCAGATGCGCCCGCGCGACAAGCAGGAGGCGATGGCCGCGTTCGCCGCGGGCGAGGCCGACGTGCTCGTCGCCACGACGGTCATCGAGGTCGGCGTCGACGTCCCCAACGCGACCGTGATGCTCGTCGAGGGCGCCGAGCGCTACGGGATCAGCCAGCTGCACCAGCTGCGCGGGCGGGTCGGGCGCGGGGAGCACGCCTCGCTGTGCCTGCTCTTCGGGCCCAAGATGTCGGCGCGCCTGCGGGCCCTGGAGCGCCACTGCGACGGCTTCGAGCTGGCCCGCATCGACCTCGAGCTGCGCGGCGAGGGCGAGCTGGCCGGGACGCGCCAGTCGGGCCTCGCGCAGTTCAAGGTCGCCCGGCTGCCCGAGGACGAGGCGCTCGCCGAGGCCGCGAAGGCCTGCGCCGAGGGGCTGCTGGGCGTCGACCCCGACCTCGAGGCGCCCGAGCACGCGCTGCTGGCCGACGCGCTGGCCGCGGCCCACGGCGAGGCCGGGCTGCAGCCGCTGCCGGCATAGCGATGCGCGTCGTCGCCGGCCTGCACCGCGGGCGCCGCCTCGTCGCCCCCGCCGGCGCTCAGACGCGGCCGACGAGCGACCGCGTCCGCGAGGCGCTCTTCAGCGTGCTGGGCGCATCGGTGCAGGGCGCGCACGTGCTCGACCTCTTCGCCGGGTCGGGCGCGCTGGGCATCGAGGCGCTGTCGCGCGGCGCGGCTTCGGCGGTGTTCGTCGACCACTCCGCGAAGGCCGTCGCGGCGGTCCGCGCGAACCTCGCCGCGCTCGGAATCGAGGCGCCCGTGCGCCGGATGGGCGCGCTTGCAGCGCTGCGCCCACCGCCCGTGGCGCCGTACCCATACGATCTGGTCTTCCTCGACCCTCCCTACCGGCACGACACCGAGCTGGGGCGGCAGCTCTCCGAGGCGCTCGCGGGGGTGCTCGCACCAGGGGCGCGGATCGTCAGCGAGAGCGACCGCCGCGAGCCGCTGGAGCTCGCGTTCCCGCTCGTCGACGAGCGCCGCTACGGCGACACGATGATCCGCATCCATGAAATCTGAACACCGCGTAGCCGTCTGCCCGGGCTCCTATGACCCGATCACCAACGGCCATCTGGACGTCATCTCGCGCTCCGCGTGGCTCTTCGACGAGGTCATCGTCGGCGTGGTCAACCTGCCGGTCCGCAAGGGCAAGACGCTGTTCGGGGTCGAGGAGCGGCTGAGCTTCATCGAGGAGGCGACCACCCACCTGGACAGCGTCCGGATCGTGGCGTTCTCGACGCTCGTGGTCGACTTTGCACGCGAACACGGCGCCAAGGTGATCGTCAAGGGGCTGCGTGCGATCTCCGACTTCGAGTACGAGTTCGAGATGCACCAGCTCAACCGCCTGCAGGCGCCCGACATCGACACGCTCTACCTCATGGCCAGCCCGCAGTACAGTTTCCTCAGTTCGAGCGGTATCAAGG
>JAXDFS010000429.1:0-25189 GCA_034665465.1 Solirubrobacteraceae bacterium | reverse complement strand
GCGGGTGCCGCTCGCGCTGGACCTGCGCGGCGTCACCCGCTCCGGCGGGCGCGCCGTCCTCCTGTAGTGGGGCGTCCACAAACGTTTCGCCCGGAACCCCGGGCGCCGATCACCGCCTGGCGGCGTCCTCGGACCTCGATGTGGCAGAGCCACACCTTCGGTCCTGCGTCCTTGCCAGCCGGCGCCGCCATCCCGGCTTTCCGGTCGAACGTTCATGGACGACCCACTAGCGCAGCGCTGACAGGGGCGATCGAAGCCATCTGCCATCCGGCGAGCAACGGCGCGCAGTCGTAGATGGCGGTGCGCATCGGCATTGTGGGCCTCGGCTACTGGGGGCCGAACCTCGCCCGCAACATCGACGCGATCGAAGGCGCCGAGCTGGCGTGGTGCTGCGACGGCCGCGAGGACGTGCGCGAGCGCCTGGCGGCCGTGCACCGCCGTGCCCGCTTCACCGGCGACCTCGACGAGATGCTCGGCGACGACGACCTCGACGCGGTCTTCGTCGCGACGCCCGTGCCGACGCATGCCGACATCACCGTCCGCGTGTTGCAGGCCGGCAAGCACTGCTTCGTCGAGAAGCCGCTGGCGCAGTCGGTCGCCGACGGCCTGCGGGCGGTGGCCGCCGCCGAGCAGGCCGGCCGGATCCTCATGGTCGGTCACCTGCTCGAGTACCACCCCGGCGTGCGCAAGCTCAAGGAGATCGCCGACTCCGGCGAGCTGGGCGAGATCCACTACATCTACTCCAACCGGCTGAACCTCGGCCAGCTGCGCGCCGACGAGAACGCGCTCTGGAGCCTCGGCGCGCACGACATCTCGGTCATCCTGCATCTCGCCGGCGAGGACCCCGCGAGCTGCGAGGCGCACGGCGAGTCCTACATGCGCCCGGGCGTCGAGGACGTCGTCTTCGCGTTCCTGCGCTTTCCCAGCGGGCTGGCGGCGCACCTGCACCTGTCCTGGCTGGACCCGCACAAGGAGCGTCGCTTCACGGTCGTCGGGTCCCAGAAGATGGCGACGTTCGACGACATGGACCTCGAGCGCAAGGTCACCGTCTACGACAAGGGCTTTGACCAGTCGGCCAACTCCTACGGCGAGTACATCACCCGCGCCGGTGACATCTACAGCCCGCGGATCTCCAACGCCGAGCCGCTGCGCCTGGAGGTCGAGCACTTCGTGCAGTGCGTCCGCGACGGCACGCAGCCGCGCTCGGACGGCGAGAGCGGCCTGCGCGTCGTCAGCGTGCTCGAGCAGCTGCAGGCGGCGCTGGATCGCACGCGCCGGCCGGCGAGCTAGGCCAGCACGCCGCGAACCGCCGCCACGACCTCGCCCGCCTGCTCGGCGCTCAGCACCGCGCTCATCGGCAGCGCGACGTGCGTGCGGGCGAGCTCGTCGGTGACCGGCAGGTCGGTCGCGGCCGCGTACCCGCGCATCGCCTCCTGGCGGTGCACCGGCAGGCGGTAGTAGCCACGACAGCCGATCCCGGTGGCGCTCAGCCCGTCGACGAGCTCGTCGGCCCGCTGCGAGCGCACGACGTACAGATGCCACGCCGGCTCGCTGCCGTCGGTGGGGACCGGCAGCGAGACGAGCTCGCCGAGGCCCGCCTGCTCGTAGTGGCGCGCGGCGGCACGGCGCCCGTCGGCCCAGTCGTCCAGGTGCGCCAGCAGGACGCGCAGGATCGCCGCCTGCAGCTCGTCCAGGCGCGAGTTGTAGCCGACCTGCTCGTAGGTGACCTTGTCGCGCGAGCCGTGGAAGCGCAGCGTGCGCACGGCGTCGGCGATCGCGCCGTCGCTCGTGGTGATCGCGCCGCCGTCGCCGAAGGCACCGAGGTTCTTGGACGGGAAGAAGCTGAACGTCGCCGCCGTGCCGAGCGCCCCGGGCCGGCCGCCGGCGCTGCGCGAGCCCGCCGCCTGGGCGGCGTCCTCGAGCACCGGCACGCCGAGGGCCTGGATCTCGGCGACGGGTGCGACGTTGCCGAAGAGGTGGACCACGACCACGGCCTTGGTCGCCGGCGTCAGGGCCTGCGCGACCGTGTCGGCCGTCATGCACATCGTCGCGGCGTCGACGTCGCAGAAGACCGGCCGGGCGCCGGTCGGCACGATCGCCTCGGCCGTTGCGAAGAACGTGAACGACGGGACGACCACGTCGTCGCCGGGGCCGACGCCCATCGCGCGCAGCGCGATCGTCAGCGCGTCGGTGCCGTTGGCGACGCCGATCGCGTGGCCGGCACCGCAGAAGGCGGCGAAATCGCCCTCGAAGCCGGCGACCTGCGGGCCGAGGATGAAGCGACCGGAGTCCAGGACCCCCGCGATGGCCGCGTCGATCTGCGCGCGCAGGGGCGCGAGCGGGGTGGCGGTGTCGAAGAGCGGGACCGGCATCGGTGGCGCCCAGGGTACGGCCAGCGGACCCCTCGCACCGGGTCGCTAGGGCGCCAGCAGCGCCAGGTCCGAGCGGGTCATGAGCCGGATGAGCTCTTCAAAGCTCGTCTGCGGCTCCCAGCCCAGGCGCGCCTTGGCCTTTGCGGGGTCGCCGATCAGCTGGTCGACCTCGGCCGGGCGCAGGAACGCGGGATCGAGGTGCACGTAGCGCTCCCAGTCGTCCAGGCCCGCCTCGTCGAAGGCGACCTGCACGCAGTCGCGCACGGTGTTCGTGCGGTTGGTGGCGATGACGTAGTCCTCCGGGGTGTCCTGCTGAAGCATCAGGTACATCGCCTGCACGTAATCCTTGGCGAAGCCCCAGTCGCGCTGGGCATCGAGGTTTCCCAGGCGCAGCTCGTCGCGCAGGCCGTGCTTGATCGCCGCCGCGTGCCAGGTGATCTTGCGCGTCACGAACTCCAGGCCGCGACGCGGGCTCTCGTGGTTAAAGAGGATTCCCGAGCACGCAAACAGGTCATAGGACTCGCGGTAGTTGACGGTGATGAAATGCCCGTAGGCCTTCGCCACCCCGTACGGCGAGCGCGGATAGAACGGCGTCGACTCCGTCTGCGGGACCTGCAGCACCTTGCCGAACATCTCCGAGCTCGACGCCTGATAAAAACGCGCGCCGGGAGCGGCCTCGCGGACCGCCTCGAGCATCCGCGTCACACCGACCCCCGTGAACTCGGCCGTCAGCGTCGGCTGCAACCACGACACCGCCACGAAGCTCATCGCGGCGAGGTTGTAGATCTCGGCAGGCTCGGCCGCCCGGATCGTGTCGACCATCGAGCGCTGATCGAGCAGATCGCCCTGATGCAGCGTGATCTGATCGCGCAGATGCTCGATACGATCGAACTTCTCCGTCGACGCACGGCGGACCATCCCATGCACCTCATAGCCCCGCTCGAGGAGCAGCTCGGCGAGATAGGAACCGTCCTGCCCGGTAATTCCGGTGATCAATGCCGAGGGCGTCATGTGCCCGCACAATACCGTGCGCAACTGCACCAAAAACCGGCGGCGACCCGGTGCGCCCGCGCAGCGCGACGGTGATCGACTGGTACCGTCAGGCCACTTGATTGTCGAGCGTTCTCGCGCTGATCGCCGCCTGCGAGTCCTGTTGGTCACTCCGGACTATCCCCCGGCGGTCGGCGGCATCCAGCGCCTGCTGCATCGCGCGACGTCGGCCCTGCCGAACGCCGAGACCCGGGTCGTCACCCTGCGCAGCGACGGGTGGCGGGAGTTCGATCGCGCCAACCCGCAGCCGACGCGACGCTTTCCGCGTGCGCCCGGCGCGGCGATGGCCGCCAACGCGGCGTTCAACGCGCAGGCGGTGACCGGAGGCTTGCGCTGGCGGCCCGACGTGATCCTCAACGGCCATGTGGTCACCGGCCCGGCGTGCGCCGCGCTCGCACGGCGCTACCGCGTGCCGTCGGTCGTCTACGCATATGCCAAGGAGATCGACGGGCGGCCGGGGCTGGCCGGGGCGACGGTGCGCGCGAGCGCGGGATGCATCGCGATCAGCGCCTATACGCGCCAACTGGTCGCCGGCGTGGCCGGCGAGCGGACGCCGATCCACGTGATCCCTCCAGGCGTCGACGTCCCGCCGCAGCCGGGTGCGGCCGACGCAGCGGCTCCGACGATCGTGACCGTCGGGCGACTGCGCGATTCCTACAAGGGCCACGACGTCATGCTCGACGCCCTCGTGGCGGTCCGCAGGGCCGTTCCCGACGTGCGCTGGATCGTCCTCGGCGACGGGCGCCTGCGCGAGGCGCTCGCAGCGAAGGCGACCGCGCTCGGGCTCGGGGACGCGGTCGAGTTTCGCGGCGCGGTGAGCGACGCCGAGCGCGATCGCTGCCTGGCCGGGGCCCATGTGTTCGCCATGCCGAGCCGCTACCCGCCGGCGCAGATCGGCGGCGAGGGATTCGGGATCGTGTACCTGGAGGCCGCGGCGTGGGGATTGCCCGCAGTCGCTGGCGACGTCGGCGGTCCTCGCGACGCTGTCGAGCACGAAGCGACGGGGCTTCTCGTCGACCCCGAGGACGCCGCGTCCGTCGCAGCGTCGCTCGTGCGCCTGTTGAGCGACCTCGGCTACGCGCGGAGGCTCGGTCTGCGCGGCCGCGAGCGCGCGAGCGAGCAGTTCACCTGGGACGCGATCGGCGCGCGCGTCGAGGACGTGCTGCGCACGCATGCGTTTGCGGCGGCTTGAGCTCGAGCGGCTCGTCGCAGAGCGGCGGGCCCTCGTCGCATTGCTCGCGCTCGCGCTGTTCTCGATCGTCGCGCTCATGTGGCTGTGGGTCTCGAGCGCCGGAGCGCTGCCCGGCGACCGCGCGCTCGCGGCGTGGGCTCAGCGGCGGCCGCCCAGCGAGCGCTTCAACGACGTCGACTTCTTCTTCGGAGGGTGGGCCGCCGGCCCGATCGCGATCGGCGTGACCGCGCTCGGCGCGGCGGTGACCGCCCGGCGGAGCGGCCCGCGCTACGGCGCGCTCGTCGTCGCGGCTGCGCTGGCGGCGCCGCTCAACGAGCTCGTCGCCGCGATCCTCGGGCCCCCGCCGCTGGCGGCGGCGTTCTTTCGCGGCCAGAGCGTGTTCCCCAGCGGGCACGCCGCGTTCGCCTGCGCGATGGGCGGCGTCCTGGCGCTGCTGGCGTGGAGCCGCGGGCTCTGGGAGGCGGCGCTCATCGTCGCCGGCGTCGCATTCGCGACCGGAGTCTCGCGCGTGTTCAGCGGGGCGCACGCGTTGAGCGACGTGCTGGCGGGCTACGCGCTCGGGGCCGGCTGGCTGCTGGTCGTGCTGGCGATCGGCGTCCCTGCGCCCGCCGGTGGCGCGGCTTCGCCCGCGCCGAGATGATCGAGCCACATGCGCGCCACCACCGAGAAGGCGTAGCGCTCTGCGAACAGCGCCCGTGCGTGCGCGGCCATCGCCGCGCGCAGCCCGGCATCGGCCGCGACGGTCGCCGCCGCGCCGGCGAAGCCGTCGACGTCCTTCACGTCGGTCAGCACGAGCGCGGGATGCGACAGGAGGTCGGGGTCCGTCGAGGCGCTCTTCGTGCCGACGATCGCGACACCCTGCTGCAATCCGGCGAGCATGGTCGTTCGACGCGAGCTGACGCCGTCGAGGTAGGGGGCGAGGTAGACGTCGCAGGCGGCGATCAGCGGCGCGATGTCCTGCGCGGCGAGAAATCCGGGCCGCACGACGGTGACGCGCGGGTCGAGGCGATCGGGAACGACCGCGCCGTTGCCGAGGACCAGCAGGACGCAGTGCCCGAGCCCGGCGGCGACCGCGTTCGCCGCGCGCGCCACATGGTCGATGAGCTGACCGCGGTGGCCGCTGGACATCGTGCCGAGGACCATGTCATCGGCGGCCCAGCCGCGTCGCGCGCGCTCGGCCTCGCGCGCGTCCAGGGCGGCGGCGAACGGTGACGAGACGGGGATGCGCTGCACCGGCAGGTGCGGCCATGCGGCGGCGAGCTGGTCGGCGAAGCGCGTGATCGAGGCGCCTCTGCGCTGCGCCATGCGCAGGAGCAGGCGCAACTGCACGCGCTGCCAGCCCCCCATGAGGGTCGTCCTGACGCTGCGCATGTCCTCGTAGCACTCGTGCACCATGATCGCCACGACCGTCCGGCGACGTGTCAGCCGCAGCACGGCGACGGTGAGCACGAGCCAGGGCGCAAATCCCCAGCGTCCCCACGAGAACGGCATGTACTGGATGAGCACCGCGTCCGCCGACCGGCGGCGAAGCACCGAAATACAGGCCTGCCTACCTGTGCGTACTCGCACAAATGTCGGTTCGACGCGAAGTGTCAGGCGCATCGCCGCGGTCAGGCATTCCGTGTAGTCACCGATGCCGTCGACCGCGCGGCCGCGGTCGGGAAAGACGAGGTCGACCTTCATCGCGGCAAGCGTGACAGACGGAGTGCGTCAGACTTCACCACTTGCGGATCCTCATGACGCTCCACCATGCGCTCACGGGTTCAACCGGCGCGCCTGGCACGACCCTCGCCCTGGCAGACGCCTACCGAGCGCTCGGTCACGACGTCGTGGGGATCTCCACGTTCGATGACCTGCCTGATCGCCTGCCCGAGCAGGCCAAGCAACTGGCATTTCCGTTCGTGGCTTCAGCGCGGGCCGTCCGGCTGGCGGCGACGGTCGACGTCGTCGACGCCTCGACCGCGGACCTGTGGCCGCTGCTGCTCCTGCGCCGCGCGCGCCGCCGGCGGAGCCGGCGCCGGCCGGTGATCATCACGCGCTCTCACGGGCTCGAGCACGCATCCGACGTGGCTCGCAGGGCGCTCGCCCGCGCCGGCGAGCTCGAGCTCAGTCAGCTTTACCGGCTCTATCACGGCGGCCTGTACCTGCGCGAGGTCGCCTGCACGCTGAGGCGCGCCGATGCCGCGCTGTTTCTCAACCGCGAGGATCGCGACTACGCCGTCGCGCGGCTCGCAGTCCGGCCCGACCGTGCGCACATCGTGTTCAACGGCCTCTCCCCGGCGTTCCTCGGCCTCGGGCCGCCCTGCACGGACGACGACGCTGTGCAGATCGTCCAGGTGGGGAGCTTCAGCTCGCGAAAGGGCGTCTCCTTCAGCGTCCCGGCGCTGGAACGGGTGCTCGCATCGCGGCCGGCCGCACGCGTCAGCTTCCTCGGCGCCGGCGTGGCGCCCGACACGGTCCTGCAGCGGTTCTCGCCGGAGGTCCGCGCGCAGGTGACGGTCGTCGAGCGCTACGAGAACGAGCGCCTCCCGGCGCTGTTGTCCCGGTCGGCGATCAGCATCTTTCCCAGTGTCTCGGAGGGGTTCGGCAAGGCCCTGCTCGAGACGATGGCCTGCGGGCTGGCCCCGATCGCGACGGCGACACCGGGGCCGCGCGAGCTCGTCGACGACGGGGTCAACGGGCTCCTCGTGCCCGTCGCGGACGCCGATGCGCTCGCCGAGGCGATGCTACGACTCGTCGACGACGCGGCGGTGCGGCGACGGCTCGCGGCGGCGGCGCAGTCCTCCGCCCAGACGTTCAGCTGGTCGCACACGGCGTCACAGCGCCTGGCGCTGTTCGAGCGGTTGTGCTTTACGAGTGGATAACAGGCTCGATGAATTTCTGGACGCCGGTACCAAAATTCGTGCGTATCATCGGGGCGACATGAGCCGCCGCCCGGTCGCTGGCCGCAATCAGGATCAACCGCCACTGCTCCGTCACACATCGTCAGCCACAGTCGTGTCGCCCGCGCCGTGAAGGACGACCGCCCCGAGGCAGTCGTCGACGTCTGGGAATATCTGCGCCCGATCTGGGCGCGAAAATGGTGGGTTCTCGGGTTCGTCATTCTCGTCACAGTCGCGGCGTACAACTACGAGGCCGCGAAGCCCAAGGTCTTTCAGTCGTCGACGAAGGTGTTCCTGCAGCCCTCCTCCGACGCGCCGCTGTTCTCCCAGACCGGGAGCGGCGGATCCACCTCGGTCAAGACGACCGAGAACCAGGCCGAGCTGCTGCGTTCCACCCAGGTCGCGGCTGCTGTCAAGAAGAGGATGGGGACGCCTCTGAGCGCCGGGGCGTTGCGCGCGAGCGTCGTCATCACGTCGGACAACTCCACCGATTTCCTGGCCATCCAGGCATCGGGCAGGACACCGCAGCTGGCGGCGAGCATCGCCAACGCCTACGCGCAGGAGTTCGTCGCCGCGCGGACGCAATCGGTCCGCGATCAGCTCGACCAGGCGCGCCAGGAGGCGACCGGGCAGCTGGCGGCGATCCATGGCAGCGACGACACGGCGACCGGCCTGCGCAACACGCTGCGCACCAAGATCAGCCAGCTGAAGGCGGTGACGCAGCCCGACGGGGGCGCGCAGCAGGTCGACGTCGCCATCCCGTCCGGCGGGGCCGTCTCGCCGCGTCCGAGGAAGACGGCGACATTCGCATTCGTGCTGGCGTTGCTGGCGGGTCTGCTCGGTGCGCTGGGCCTCGAGCAGTTCAATCGCAAGGCCACGAGTCAGGAGGCGCTCGAGGATCTCTTCGACTTCCCCGTGCTCGCCAGCATCCCCAACGTCGGAAACCCGGCGCCGGTCGTCGACGGCAAGCCCGCGTTCTCGGCGGAGCTGCGCGAACCGATGCGCATGCTGCGCGTGAACCTCAGCCTCCAGACGTTCGAAGAGCCGATGAAGACCATCCTCGTGACGAGCGCCGTGCAGTCGGAGGGCAAGTCGACGGTCGTGCGCAACCTCGCTCTCGCGATGTACGAGGCCGGGGTTCGCATCGTCGTCGTCGAAGCCGACCTGCGCCGCCCGAGTCTGGCGGCACGCCTCGGCGTCGAGCCCGGCAAGGGCCTGACCGACGTCATCGCCGGCGACATCACCCTCGACGATGCGCTCGTCAATGTCGAGATCGCAGAGCCCGAAGTCCCCGAGCCGGCGCGGGCCGATCGCCGGCTGACCATCCTTCCCGGCGGGTCGGCGGCGAGCAACCCCTCTGCGCTGCTGGGCTCCGCCGAGATGCGCCGGCTCGTCGACACCCTCGCCGACCGCTTCGACATGGTCGTCATCGACTCGCCTCCGCTGCTGCCCGTCAGCGACACGCTCGCCCTCCTACCGCTGGCCTCGGGCATGATCCTCGTCGGGAGGGTCGGCCTGACCACCCGCGACTCGATCCACCGCGTCAAGACGCTCCTCGAGCGCTCGCCGGGTGGCCGCGTGCTCGGCATCGTCGCCGACGACGTGCCGACGGGCAACGGCTACGGCGGGTACGGATATGGCTACGGCTACGGCTACGGCTACGGCGCGGCCTCGACCAACGGGCGAGAGACGAAGGATCCGGCCGTCGAGGTCGGTTAGGCATGACGTCGCGTTGAAGCGCCGCCGCCAGGGAAAGGGCTGGTCGATCGAGCAGCTGTTCTTCGGGCTGCTGGTCGCAGCCACGCTGTACCTGCTGCTCGTCGACGGGTTTCTCCGCCTGAAGACGGGACACAAGAACCTCACCGTCCTGCGCGACGTGTTCCCGGCGCTGGTGCTGCTGGTCGGCCTGGCGCACATGGCCACCTCGCCGGGCACGCGGCTCTGGCGCTTCCCGATGGCCGGCCTCGTGCTCGCCTGGGTCCTGTGCACCGTCGTACAGCTGTGGAACCCCAGTACGACCGGCGTGTTTCGCGGGGCGCAGGCGCTCAAGCCGCACCTGGAGTTCGTGCCGTTCTTCTTCGCGGCGGCGGTCGCGCTCACCACCCGCCGCCGGCTCACGACGCTCATGCTGGTCATCGTCTGTGCGGGAGCCGTCAACGGCGCCGTGAGCCTCTATCAGAGCCAGCTGACACCCGAGCAGATGAGCAGCTGGGGACCCGGCTACAAGACGCTGATCACCGACGACAACCCCCGAGCGTTCGCGGACAACAGCGGCGTCGAGCGGGTGCGACCGCCGGCGCTGGGATCGGACGCCGGATTCGGCGGCATCCTGGGCATGCTCGCGCTCCCGTGCGCCCTGGGTCTGGCGCTTGTCGAAGCGCGCACCCGCAGGTGGCTCGCCGTCGCAACGGTGCCGTTGCTGCTGACAGCCGTCGTGGCATCGCAGACGCGCGCGGGCGTGGTCGCCGCCGCCGTGGCGTCGCTGGCGTTCCTCCTGATCCTGAGCCTGCGAAGAGGTGGCTTTCGCGTGCTCGTGACCGCCGCGCTGATCGGGCTCGCTGCCATCTACGCCGGCAACGAGCTCGTCAGCGGCCGCGTCACGACCGACCGCTACTCGACGATCGCGCCGGCTGACCTGGTCGGCACCTATTCCAGTGCCCGGGGAGGCGGTCTCGCGCTCGTCGGAAAGATCGCCGCCAAGTATCCGCTCGGGGCCGGATTGGGCACGGGCGGGCCGGCCACGCACAGCGGGTCGAGCCTCAACGCCGGCAAGGTCAGCGCCGAGACGGAGTTCAACTACGTGACGGCGGAGACCGGTGTGATCGGGCTGCTGGTGATGGCGCTGCTGTTCCTCACGACAGCCGGCCGGAGCCTGAGGCTGGCGCGACGGCCGCTCGACCGCGCGCTGGCTCCGTTGTTCTGCGCCATCTTCGCCGGTATCTCGGGCATGATCCTGCTGTGGTTCGCCGGCCCGGTGACCTCCGCGCCGCCGATCAGCGCGCTGTTCTGGATCTACGCCGGGATCACCGCCGCCTGGGTGCATCGCTCGCGCCGCGCCGGATCGGCAGGGCACGCAGCCTGGGCGCCCACCTCGCAGCGAGAGCCGGCCCCGGTTCAGCGGGCGCGGGCGACGGCCGGAGTCGCTTCGAGCGTCTCCTCGTAGATGCGCAGCAGCTGCGGCGCGAGGCGATCCCACGAGTGCTCCGAGGCCAGTCGCTGACAGTGCTCCGCGAGGCCTCGAAACTCCCCGGCGGACATCTGGCACGTCTTGGCGATCAGGCCGGCCATCGAGCGCGCGTCGCCGGCCTGCACCAGCCAATCGCCGGGGACGCGACGCGGCAGCTCGCGCGCACCGATCGTGTCGTAGGCGATCGTCGGAACACCCGCCGCGGCGGCCTCGACCGTACCCACCGGATATCCCTCGGCATATGACGGCAGGACGGCGACCGTCGCGCACGACATGAGGTCCGGCAGCTCGTCGGGCGTGAAGCGCGGATGGTTGACGACGCGCTCGCCGACCTCGCGCCGATCGACACCCAGCTTCGCTGCCAGGGAGTCGTCTGCGAGCCCGGTGCCCAAGAAGCAGAACTGGACGTCGGCGTCGGCGCGCCAGGTCTCGGCGAGGATCGCCGGCCAGTCCTCCGCGCCCTTCCTGCGCGACCAGTAGCCGACGAACACCGCCCGTTTCGCGGTCAGTCGCTCCCCCGGGCTCCTCGCCGCGAGGCGCAGGCGCTCGAGCTTGGCGCCGGGCAGGCCGATCGTCATGAGCTCGACCCGGCGCCCGCGGCGGATCTCTCGCAGCACGCGATCCTCGTCGGCGTTGAGCGCGATCGCCACGTCGGCGCGCTCATAGCTCCGCCGGGCGACCTCCAGCGCGCGCCTGCGCTGTAGGGCGCGCGGAAGCCGGGCCAGGACGTGGGGGCGCTCGGAGGGGTTCGCCGCGCGATCGGCCTGCAGATAGGCGTCGTAGGTCTGCGCGATCCCCGCGGAACGCACGGCGAGCACTCCGCGCAGACCGAGCTGCTCGGCGGTCAGGGGCAGCAGCGCCTGGTGGCCCTCGACCACGTCGAAGTGGCGGGCGACGCGGCGGGTCGCGCGCACGGCCTTGGCGGCGGCGGGCGGATTGTGCAGGATCCGCGTGACGCGGTTCGCCGCGCGCTGATAGCCCATCTCGACCCCGGAGATGTGCTCGACGGTCACACCGAGCGCGGCCAGGGCCTCCGAGAGCGTCACCTGCTGGCCGACGGCGCCCGCTGTGGCGAGCCACTGCTGATGTGTGACGAAGAGGATCCGCAAACTGGGCCGGACTTCAATTTACAGGCCAGAACGACCATCACGGCAAATGGTGTGTCAGGATTTCAGGTATGCCCTCCCCGACCTTCCGCGCCGACAACGGATGGAGATCGCGCCCGATCTTCGGCGCTCTCCGGCTTCGCCCGCCCTCGGCCCAGCACACCGTGGCGGAGGGACTGATGCTCCGCGAGCTGGCGCGCGAAGCCGGCGTCATCGTCGAGATCGGCGTCGCCGAGGGCGGATCGGCGTGGGAGGCCGCACAGGTCATGCGCCCGGACGCAACGCTGCACCTCATCGATCCCTACTTCCGCCGCACGATGGGGGGATTCGTCCCCGCCCGAGTGATCGCCCGGCGTCTCGTCGACTCCGTCGCCCGCGGACCGGTCTCGTGGCACGAATGCTTCAGCCACGAGGCGGTCGAGGGGTGGGCGAACAGCATCGACTTCCTGTTCATCGACGGCGATCACACCTACGACGGCGTCCGGCGCGACTTCGAGGAGTGGACGCCGCATCTCGCGGCGGGCGGCTCCGTCGCCCTGCACGACGCTCGGCTGCAATCAGGTTGGACCCGGCCCGAGCACGGTCCCGCCAGGCTGCTCGCCGAGCTCGCCGCCTCGCCGGCATGGGCCGTCACCGGCGGCGTGGACTCCCTCGCCGTCCTGCGCCGCGCCTGACGCGTCAGGCGCGTCGCAGGCGCGCGACCGGAAGCTTCCTCGCAACGACGCTGCCGACATCGGCGACATCGCCGAGCGTCGGAAGAAGACGCGCGTCGCTGAGCTGCCTGAGCGTTCGCAGCTGCAGGATCGCCCGCACCCAGTAGGCGGCGGCGGACGTCAGCGCGGCGCCCATCACCCCCAGGCTCGGAAGCAACGTCGTGAGACCGACCACGGTCACCACGACCGAGATCAGCTGCGCGATCGAGTTCGCGCCGGGACGCCCCCCGATGGTCAACATCGGTCCGGCGAGGGTCGTGACGACGACGGCGACGGTGCCGATCATCAGCACGAGACAGAGCGAGACGACACGGTCGAACGCGGCGCCGTAGAGCAGCGGCACGAGAAACGGCGCGACGGCGGCGACCGCAGCGGTGCAGACGACCCCGAGGACGACCCCGCGACGCATCATCGCGCCGGTCTTCTCGCCGTCCAGGCCGCCTGCTTCTGCTGCCACGGAGGAGATGGCGCGCGCAGCCAGGGCCTGAGCAAGCCCCAACGGCAGATTCGCGACCGTGACCGCGATCGCGTAGTAGCCGAGATCGGTCGGGCCGAGGAGCGGCGCGATCAGCACCTGGTCCAGGGACGTGTTCGTGAAGTTCGCCAGCGATCCCGGATAGCCGCGCATGCCGAACCGCAACTGGGGTCGCAGAACGCCTCCGCGGGCGGGGCGCACGCCCAGCCTGGACACGAGCAGCGCCAGCGTGATCGCGCTGCCGGCCAGCGTCAGAACGAGGTATGTGGCCAGCGTCAACTCGCCCAGAGCAGCGAGCACCACGACCCCCGCGGCGCCGAGCAGCAGTGGTGCCAGGCGCACGACGTTCAGGGCGCCGAGCGCGCCCTCGGCGGTGAGGAACGCGATGCCGCACTGCTGAAACACGCTGATCGGCACGACCGCGACGAAGACGAATGCGCCGACTCTTCCCGCGGTGCTGTAACCGCTGAGCACGAAGACCGCCACCACGGCTGCGATCGCCACCGACGGCACCACGAGCCAGGCGCAGAAGCGCAGCACCACACCGAGGACCTCGCGAGGATCCGTCCTCTCGGTCAGCAGGGCGTGGGTGATCGACAACGTCATACCGAACGCGAGTACCGCCGTGGTGAACGATGCGTAGCTCATCACCGCCGCGTACTCGCCGCGACCCGTCGCCCCGAGCGTTCGCGCCGCGATCGGTCCCGTGACGATTCCGAGCGCTGTCGCGAAGTAGGTCGTCGCGGCCAGACGAAAGACCGTTCCGCGGCGTCTCTGGACGGCGGAGCGCGAGGGAAGACCCGCCGGCGCCGGGAGGCGGTCGCGGGAGCGCCTCACTCTCCCGCCGCCGCTGTTGCGTGAAACGACAGACGACCACGTGGCGGGAAGGACTCGGGCAACGGTGCATAAAGCGTACGCGGCCGCGGTCGATTTTCAGTCAGCCAACCGGATACGCCACCGTACTATGCGACAAGTGGACGCACGAATCTCCCGAGCAGTCGTGGTCGCGCCCGTGCCCGCCGGCAGTGGCGGCCTGGGGCGTGCCGCCGGCGATTTCGCGGACGGGCTGACCGATCTCGGCCTCGCGACCGAATATGTGGGAGCGCAGCCGCGCAGCATCCCCTCGCGGCTCGCCGCGAGCCGGCTGGTCCGCCGCGCATCGGCCGGACCGCAGCGCCTCTGCCAGGCGCGTGACGTCCGGCGCGTCGCAGCCGCGATGCAGTGGGACGTGGCGTACGCCGTCGCGGGCTCGGCTCCCGTCGGGCGCTCGAACGGGATCGTCGTCCTGCACCAGTCCACGCACCATCCCTCCCGCGAGTTCGAGCTGGTCCGGCGCGGCCGCGCGGAGACGGGGGGCCGTGGCGACCTGTCGCGGACGGAGCTGCGGCGCCGGCTGCGCGAGGTGGCGGAGGCGGACCTGATCCATGTCACGACCGAGATCGTGCGCGACGAGTTCCTCGAGGCGGGCGTCGCGGCCGATCGCCTGGTGTTCGTTCCGCTCGGCGTGGACCTCGAGCAGTTCGCGCCGGCGCCCAAATCCGGCGAGCTGCACGTGGCGTTCGTCGGGCCGATGTCGATGCGAAAGGGCGTGGACGTCGTCGCCGCGCTCGCCGAGCGGCTGGGCGACACCGCGACCGTGACGGCGGTGGGAGGACCGATCTGCAACTGGTCGCGTCAGGTGTTCGAGGCTGCCAGGTTCGAGATGCGCGGTTCGGTCCAGGAGCTCTTTGCCGAAGCACAGGTGTTCGTGCTGCCCTCCCGGTCGGACGCCTTCTCCTACGCGGTCCTCGAGGCGATGGCAGCCGGCGTCGTGCCGATCGTCACGCCGGAGGTCGGGGCCTCGGAGATCGTCAGGCGCATCGATTCCAGGCTCGTGATCGAGCGGGCTGAGTTCGTTGACCGGGTCGCCGAGCTGCTGCCCATGCTCGAGCTTGCACGGCTGTCGCGCGAAGCCCGCGCGCTCGCGATGGAGTACGACCGCGCCGCGATGACCCGCGCCGCAGCATCAGCCGTCGTGGCGGCCGCGACACGGCTCGCGGCTTGACCCCCACTGCGCGAGATCCCCGCGCCCCGGTGGGCACCGCGGCGCACGCGTACCGGCGCGGACGGTTTCAGATCGCGGTCGCCGACGACCGGCGGCGAGCCCGTGCAGACCCCCGGCCCGTCGGCGCCGTGCTCGCCGGAACCGGCGACGACAACTTCGGAGACGAGTGGATGGGCGAGGCGCTGGCTGCGGGCCTGCCGTCGTGCCGCCTCACCGACGTGACGTACCCGGCGACGGAACGCCGTCTGGGCAGGCTCGGCCTCTCGGGCGCTCCCCTCTTCGCGGGCGTGGTCATCTCCGGCGGGACGCTGATCAACCCGTACTTCCTGCCCCGCGCGCTCGGGGTGCTCGGGGACGGTCTGCCGGCGTGGACCGTCGGAACCGGTGCGGGGAGCGCGGGCTTCGGGGTGCCGGAGGACTCCGCCGACCCGGACGGCTGGGTCGAGTGCCTGACGCGCTTCGAGCGGGTGACGGTCCGCGGGCCGCGCTCGTCTGCGCGCCTGGCCGCGGCGGGCTTCGGCCATGCGAGCGCCGTCGGTGACCTGGCGCTCGCGCATGTGCCGGATGAACCTCTGCGGCAGAGCGGCTCACGCCGCGTGCTGGTCAACGTCAGCGGCACCGAGCTGGAGGGCGTCCGCGGCGAGGGAATGGCGGAGGAGGTGGTCCTCGAATCGATCGGGCGAGCAGTGCGCGACCTGACCGGCGCCGGCTGGGCACCCGTCCCACTCGTCCTGCATCGCGACGACCTGCCCCGCCTCATCGTCGTCGGCCGGATCGCCGGCGGCTGGGCCGGAGCGCCGGTTGTGCCGAGGAGCGCCAGGGAGGCGGGCGCGGAGATGACCCGGGCCGGCGCGCTCGTCGGGATGCGACTGCACGCCGCCGCACTCGGCTGGATCCACGGCGTCCCGACGCTGGGACTGGCCTACAGGGACAAGACGCTCGACTTCGCCGAGCAGGTCGGGGCCGGCAATCAGGTGGCCGACCTGCGCACGGCAGCGCCCGCGCAGCTCGAGTCCGCCGTCCAGGCCCTCGTCGCAAGGCCGCGAGAGCAGGCCGTGGCGGTGCACGCGAGGGCAATCACATGTCGCGACGCGCTGCGCTCGCTCTTGTCGAGCATCGACGCGCAGATCTCCGGGGGCTAGATCGCCCGCCCTTCGACGGATCTGCACGCCGTACAGTCACCTTATGTCGTTTCCGACCCGTCCACCACGCGAGACGATCATCAACGAGTTCGCGTGCAGGATCCCGCTGCCGGGACCGCGCATCCTCGCCTACCGTGCGCTCGGCGTGCGCTTCGTCGACCATGCGACTGCCAGCATCATGATGCACACCGAGGTCCATTCGCCGGGCAAGATCGAGATCGGCGCACATACCGTCATCGGGCGTCATTGCCTGCTCGACGGACGCGGAGGGCTGACGATTCACGAGAACGTCAACATCTCGAGCTTCTCACGCCTCATCACCGCCTCGCACGATCCGGCCTCGCCCATGTTCGAGGGCTACGAGAAGCCGATCGAGGTGCAGCGTCACGCGTGGATCGCGTCCGCCGCCATCATCCTTCCCGGAGTCACCATCGGACAGGGTGCCGTGGTCGCGGCAGGCGCGGTCGTGTCCAGGGATGTGATGCCATACACGATCGTCGGCGGGGTGCCGGCACGGCACATCGGCGATCGATCACAGGATCTGCGCTATCAACTGAAGTATCGTCGCGACTGGATGTGACGTTGCGCGGGTGCCGCGCGCGTGAAGTGCAATGCGACCCTCACGCCGACCGCAGGGCCCGGAAGGAGCAGTGCGAGCCCATGTGGAGCTCTGACCCGACGATCACCCGTCAGCTGCCGGTCCTGTACCGGATGCTGGTCGGTTACTGGGGCCTCGTAGGCCGGCTGCTGCCATCGCGGCGCGCGCGACCCCCGGGCGGGGCGGCGCTCGGCCGGCTGGTCGTCAAGGTCTCGACGCGGCTTGGCCTGCGAACGAAGGTCGCCCTTCGGATCGACGGTCGCATCCTGCACATCGACCTCGCGGACCTCCGGTTCGCCATGGTGATCGGCGAGCTGACCGGCGGTGGAACGGTGGCGGGCGCGCTGCGCGGCCTGCTCGGGCCCGGAGACACGTATATCGACGCAGGCGCCAACTCCGGCGGGTACGTCGGCTACGCCATCGGGCTCATCGGCCCGACGGGCATCGTGATCGCGTTCGAGCCGCAGCCGCGCCTCGCGGCGCTCGTGGCACAGACCCTCGCCTCCAACGACGTCAACGGCGAGGTGCATCAGGTCGCGCTCGGCGATGCTCGGGGAACGGTGACGCTGCGCGTCCCGGAGGGCCGCACCGGCGAAGCCTCGATCCACGCGACTGAGGGCGAGGCGATCGATGTGACGCTCGCGAGGCTCGACGACCTCGTGCCGGTGCAGCTGCCGGGCAGGGTCGTGATGAAGATCGACGTCGAGGGACACGAGATCCCGCTGCTGCGGGGAGCGCTGAACGCGATCAGGCGCCACCGCCCCACGCTGATCATCGAGATCAATCCCGCCGCCCTGACCGATGCCGGGCTTCCCGAGCGCGCGTTGCTGGACTGGCTCGACGAGCACGACTTTCGGATCGCCGAGCTCGGCCATCCGGATCGCTGGCTCGCGCCCGGCGGCGCCGATCCCGGGCGCCAGCGCGATGTGCTTGCGCAGCTGAGCGACGCCGCATAGCGGCCCCGTCGCCCACCGACCTCTGTACTCGCAGATATTTGCGCGAACATTTCGGTTTTTCTTGGTCCGATTTGCCGTACAGCAACTACCCTCGGGAGGATGTGCATTCATTCACCCGGTGGCGCGTACGCACCGGAACGTAGTCCGATTGCAGCGCAGGCCGCACTTTGACTCAGCGTCTGCCCTCGCTGACGAGTCTGCGCTGGTTCGCCGCGCTCATCGTCTTCGGGACGCACATCTTTCCGCTGATCGAGGGATCGTCGCTCGAACGGGGATTTCACCGCATCGGAGAGCACGGGGCGGTCGGCGTGTCGTTCTTCTTCGTCCTGTCCGGGTTCGTCCTTGCATGGACCTACCGCGACGGCGACAGCGCCCGCGCGTTCTACCTGCGCCGCTTCGCGCGCATCGCTCCGGCCTACTGGGCGGCGTCGATCCTCGCCTTCGTCGTCATCGCGGGGGTGGAATCGGATCTCACCCCCTCTCGTGTCGCCCGCGCGATGTTCAGCTTCGTCGCGTTGCAGTCCTGGATCCCGGATTCGCGTGCGTACCTGGGCGGCAACCCGGTCGGCTGGTCGCTGTCGGACGAGATGTTCTTCTACGCGCTCTTTCCGCTGATCATCGTGCCCGCGTTCCGCGCTTCCCGGCGATCGCTGCTCGTCGCCGCCGCGGGCTGCGTGCTGTTCACCGCGGTCGTCGCGCCGCTCGCCCTCGCTCCCGGCAACGCCTCGGACGGCTTCAGGCTCTGGGCCCTGAAGATCAGTCCCGTAGTCAGGATCTCCGAGTTCATCCTCGGCATCGCCCTCGCGCTGCTCCTGCGCAGCGGGGCCCGTCTGCCGCGCCGGCGGGCGCTGACGTGGTGCGCCGTCGCCTCCTCGATCGCCGCCTATGCCGCGGCCGGCTGGGCACCGACCTACCTCGCGCTCGGATCGCTGACGCTGGTGCCGTTCAGCCTGCTCATCGTGTGCTTCGCCCAGCGCGACATGGACGGGGAGACCGGCTGGCTGCACAGCCCGGTGCTCATCACGCTCGGCCTGTGGTCCTTCTGCTTCTACCTGGTGCACCAGCTCGTGATCCGCGTGATCGCAGATGTCGTGACGATCACGGGCGGGCCTGCGGTCCGGCTCGGCTACGTCGCGTTGTCGCTGCTGTTCGCGATCGGGATCTCGGCGGCGATGTACCGCGTGATCGAGCATCCCCTGGAGCGCAGGCTGCGCGGACGCTCGCGGCGAGGGGGCGCCACCCAGCCCGCCCAGCCCCCGGTCTCCGCCGAGGTGGCGACGAGCCCCGGATGAAGGCGGAGCGGCGCCCGCCGTCAGCGCCGGCGCGGATTGCGGCGCAGGCTGCGCCAGAACCGGGCGCCGAGCAGGGCCTGGGCCCGGCGCGGCTCGCGCGTGGCCAGCAGCGCCCGGGCGTCCCAGTGGCGCTGGGGTGCATCCTCCGCGACGAGCAGGGGCCGCAGGGAGCCCTGGCTCAGGCCGAAGATCTCAAAGCCGCGATCCTTCAGCCACGAGGTGGTGTCGGGATCGTTGTCCTCGTACAGGACGTCGCGGATTCCGCCCTCGCCGAACAGTCGCGCGGCGCCGCGCAGCACCGACAGCTCATGGCCTTCGACGTCGAGCTTCAGCACCGAGCCGGCCGTCACGACATCCTCCAGGCGCCGGATCGCGACGTCGACGGACGATTCGTCGCTGGCCGGGGCGCTGCCGAGGCGCGACGTGCCGTGGTTGCGCTCGAAGTCCTCGGGCATCACGAGCGTCGCCGACCCGTCGGCATCCGACAGCGCCGTCTCGTGAACGGTGATCGGCGCGAGCCGGCGGTCGCCGCCGAAGGACCGGGTGTTGCGGCGCAGGACGGTCGCGACGCTCGGGTGCGGCTCGAATGCGTGCACCTGCCCGGCCGGCCCCGCGGCAAGCGCGGACACGGCGGACATGTACCCGATGTTGGCGCCGACGTCGAGGACCGTCTCGCCCGCGGTCACGAGGCGCATCATGGCTTCCGTGACGACGAGCTCGAAGACGCCCGTGCGCCTGATGCCGCGGCCGATCACATCGGCATAACAGTGAATGTCGAGGTCCCACGGCAGCCGGCAGACCGACGTCCCATCCGAGGCGATGGTGTGAGATGTGCGCGCGCGTACGAGTACCTGCGACGGGCGCTGCCAGTACCACGGCTTGAACCGCAGGCTCGTCGGACGGTCACCGGAGATCATGTGGAGTCAGTCTACTGGCGTGCCGGGCCTTTTCGGGCATGTCGGTGCCGTACGGTTTCGCCGGTGGCGAAGCCTTGCGACAGGCGGGAAAACGGTGAGTGAGGTCCGCGTTCTCATGGTCGCCCCGTCAGCCGTCGAGGGCGGTCAGGAGGAGGTGATGGCCGGGCTTGTCGAGCATCGTGACGAGGCCGGCATCGAGCCGGTCGCGCTGGTGCTCGAGGACGGGCCGCTCGTCGCCCGGCTCCAGCAGGCGGGCATCGCGGTCGAGGTCATCGACGCCGGCCGCCTGCGCGATCCGCGGATGGTGCTGCGCGTCGCCCGCAGCATCGATCGGGCGATCCGGCGCGATCGCCCGCAGCTCGTCTTCGCCAACCTCGGCAAGGCGCACCTGTACTCCGCCCTCCCGGCGCGGGCGCGCCGGATCCCGTCGATCTGGTTTCAGGCGACGATCCCCGAGCCGCACTGGATGGACCGGCTGGCGACGCTGCTGCCGGCCCGGGCCGTGCTCGCGCCCTCGACGCACGCGGCACGCGCCCAGGCGACGATCGCACCGCACCGCCCCGTGCACGTCCTGCATCCAGGCATCGACCTCGTCCAGCACAGCGCCGGTCCGACATCGCCGATCCGCGGGCGCCTCGGGCTCGAGGCCGGGACACCGCTCGTCGGCCTCGTCGGGCGGCTGCAGCCCTGGAAGGGGCAGCGCGAGTTCCTGCGCGCGGCAAAGCTCGTGCTGCGCGATCACCCACGAGCGCATTTCGCCGTCGTCGGCGGAGCCATCCTCGGTCGCGAGGGCGCCTATCCGCAGGAGCTCGAGCAGCTCGCGCGCGATCTCGGCATCGCCGAGCGCGTCACCTTCACGGGCCACACGCGCGAGGTGCCCGGGTGGATGCGGGCCCTGGACGTCGTCGTGAACGCGTCCTCGCCCGAACCATTCGGCCTGGTGATCATCGAGGCGATGGCCGCCGGCCGTCCCGTCGTGGCGGTCGGCGGCGGGGGCGGCCCAGCCGACATCATCGAGCACGGCCGCACCGGCATCCTGTGCCCGGATCGCACCCCGGAGATGCTTGCCGAGGGCATCGGCGCGCTGCTCGCCGACCCGCAGCTGCGCCAGGCGATCGGCGCGCGCGGTCGCGCCGTCGTGGAGGAGCGCTTCAGCGTGCAGCACATGGCTCGCGCCTTCGGCGTGATCGTGCGCGAGGTCCTCACGCCGAGCAGCCCGTCGACATGACCGGCGGCCCGCCCCTGCGCATCGGCGTCTTCAGCGCCACGCTCCCGACGCCGGACCGCAAACCCGGCGGCGTCGACGTGATGATCCACCGCATCGCGGATGCGCTCGCGCGCCGTGGGCAGGACGTCACGGTCATCTCCTACGACCCCAAGCCTGCGGGGGCCGCCTACCGCCACGAGCTGCTCGCCCCCGCCCACCTCGCGCACCGGCGCGCGACGCGCATGCTCGTCCTGCCGTGGCTCTGGCACCGCGCCGGCGCCAGCCGCTTCGACGTGGTGCATCTCAACGGCGACGACTGGTTCTGGTTCCCGCGGCGGGTGCCGACGGTCCGCACGTTTCACGGCTCGGCCTTGCAGGAGGCGCGCACGGCGACCTCGCTCAAGCGCCGCCTCAGCCAGTACCTCGTCTTCGCCTTCGAGCTGCTGGCGTCCCGCCTGGCCACGACGAGCTTCGCCTCCGGCGCAGGCCACGGCTGCGAGGTGTACGGCGTGCGCGGGGCGCTGACCTGCGGCGTGGACGTCGCCGCCGGCAGGCCGGCCGATCGCGCCCGGCGCAGTGCTGCGCCGGCAATCCTCTTCGTCGGCACCTGGGAGGGGCGCAAGCGCGGCAGCCTGCTCGCCGACGCGTTCGCGCGCGACGTACGCCCGCAGTTTCCCGACGCGCAGCTGTGGATGGTGTCCGACCGCGCCGAGGAGCGCCCCGGCGTGCAGTGGTTCGACCGGCCCGACGACGGGCAGGTGCGCGACCTCTACGACCGCGCGACGGTGTTCTGCCTGCCGAGCTCCTACGAGGGACTCGGCATCCCGTACATCGAGGCCATGGCCTCCGGCGTGCCGGTCGTCACGACGCCCAATCCGGGGGCCGCGTTCGTGCTCGAGAACGGCAGCGCCGGGCGGATCGTCGACGACCGCGACCTCGGCCGCGCCCTCACGGCGCTGCTCGGCGACGCAGAGCAGCGCGCCGCGCTCGTCGCCGCGGGCCACGCGCGTGCCGAGCACTTCTCCTGGGATGCGGTCTGCGCAGCCCACCTCACGGCCTACCGCGAGGCGATCGCTCGCGGGCGCGCCTCAGGCCGCAACCGCCGGCCGCGCGACGTCGCCTGACCGGTCGGGCGGCTCCCAGCGGCGGTTCTTGAGTCGTAGGAACCGCTGCTCGACGACGTGGTAGGAGAGCATCGACAGCCCCAGCGCGAGCAGCAGCCGGATGGCGATCGACACGGGCTTGGAGGTCCCGAGCGCCTCGGTCGTCAGCGCGTGGAACACGACGTAGTGCCAGAGGTAGATGGCGTAGGACAGGCGGCCGACGTACACGAACGGCGCGCTCTCCAGCAGCCGCAGCGGGCCGGTCACCGGGCCGCTGACGAGGTAGCTCACGACGACGATGCTCGACACGAGGATCAGCGGATAGCCGCCGAGGACGAGCTGCTGGGCCGAGGGTGCCGCGACGACGACCGCCGCAAGGGTGGCGAAGGCCGCGAGGGCGACCGGCCCGAGCACCTGTCGGCGAGCTTGCAGGCGGCCTGCGATCGCCGGCATCGCCACCGCCAGCAGGCAGCCGGCGAGGAGGTGGTCGGCCTGCGTGTCGAAGCTGTAGAGCACGTGGAAGAGCCGGCCGCCGGATTCGTAGACGATCACGCGCCATCCGGCGATCGCGACGATCGCGATCGCGAGCGCCGCCGCGATCCGCTGCCACGACCACGCGCGCCTGAGCATCAGCACGAGCGCGACGGGCCACAGCAGGTAGAAGTGCTCCTCGACCGACAGCGACCACGTGTGCAGCAGCGGCCCGATGTTCTCGTGCGTGAACGCGACCGTCACGTCTGACAGGTACAGAAACGCGATGATCGCGGCCTGGCCGACGGTCCCGGCGTCGAACGCCGGCGGCAGGTGAAGCGGCGCCACGGCCGCCAGCAGGAGCGTGAACGCGAGCATGAACGCGAGCGCCGGCACGAGGCGCAGGACGCGGCGCATGTAGAAGCGCTTCATCCGCAGGCGCCCGTGGTCGGCGAACTCCTGCAGGAGCAGACTCGTGATGAGAAACCCGCTCAGCACGAAGAAGACGTCGACCCCCAGACCGCCCCCGCGTGCGAAGCCGAGGCCCGCGTGGAGCATCACGACGACGGCCACGGCGCAGGCGCGCAGGCCATCCAGGGCGGGGACGTACCCGAGGCGCCACGCGCTGTCGGGGCGGCTCAAGGGATCGCGATCAGGTGCGGAGCCCAGTACTCGCTCGCCTCGTCGACGCCTTTTTCCAGCCACGAGAGCGTGTAGCCGAGGTCCCGGAGCGTGCGGCTCACCGGGTGGTCGGGGCGATGGACGGTCTCGTGCATCTCGCAGATCACGATCGGCCGAGCCTGCTCGAGCGTCTGCGTCATGCCCGTGATCGCGTCCGCCTCGGCGCCCTCGACGTCGATCTTGATGAGCGTCGGCCGCAGGCCCAGGCGGCGCATCTCGTCGTCGACGGCGACCGTCGCGACCGAGATGCTGCCTGCTCCCGATCGCCCGACGAGCGAGCCGTCCTGATCGGAGAGCCCGACGGAGAACTCCGCGGTGCCGGCCCTGCCCGCGACCGCGGCCTGCACGACCTCGACCGTCGTCAGGCCGTTGAGCTCGATGTTGCGCCGCAGCGCGGCGCCGTTGAGGGGAAACGGCTCGTAGGCGACCACGCGCCCCTGCGGTCCGACGAGCGCCGCGCTGACGAGTGAGAAGAAGCCGACGTTGGCACCCAGATCGAGGACCACCCCGCCGGGCAGGGCGTTGGCCCGCAGGAACTGCTGCATCTCGGGCTCGGCCGTGCCGAGCACGTAGCTCGGCCGCGAATGGGAGACGTCGATGAGCATCCCGGCGGCGGGACCGCTGGCGATCTTGTACACGCCCTCACGTGCGAGCCCCGTGATCCGCCGCAGGATCCCACGCGCCGCGGGACTGCGGCCAGCCAGATTCTGGAGAGTTACGGTGACGCTTGACGGCAGCAGCCGGGCAAGTCGGTACGTCAGCCGGCCAAGGGCCGCACGAAGGCTCGTCATTCGCACTGCATGGTAGTCGGTGGTCATCCGATCTGAGCGAATGAACGGGATATTCAGATCATGTGCCGGACGTCTCCCGGGCGATGACATCTGCGATGAACGCCGCGACCCGCGCCTGTTGTGCCTCTCGGCCGAAGAACGGCGCCCGCTCGCGCGCGGCCGCCGTGCGCTCGGCAAGCTCGGGGGGGCGCAGGTCGCGCATCAGCACGGCGAGCGCATCGAGGTACGCGTCGTCCCAGGGCGCCTCGCCAGGCAACCGCCACAGCCAGCCGTCATCGAGGTCGTATGCCGCCGGGATCTGCCCAGTCACGACCGGTAGGCCCGCGGCGAGGTACTCGGGGAGCTTCGTGGTGTAGCGAAAGCTCCCGACGGCGTCGGTGCTCTGCGGCAGGCTCGCGACGTCGAACGCGGCAAGCATGTCGGCAACCTCCTCGGCCGGCACCCGTCCGGGCAGCAGGACGCGGCGGCCGAGGTCCTCCCCGGCCTCACGCTCGAGCTGCTCGCGCCCGCTGCCGTCTCCGACGATGCAGATCCGCAGGTCCGGGCGGTCGGTGCGGCGCAGCGCGCGCACGAGCTCGAGGCCGTAGGTGTAGCCGACGCTCGCGCGCCAGGCCAGCGAGCCTACGAGCCCGAAGACGAGCGCGTCGGGCGGGATGCCCAGCCGCGCGCGGCTGCGCGTCCTCGCCCCGGGCGCGGGCACGGCGCGCGCCCAGCCCGGCGCCGTGACCGTGCGCGGCGTCCCGAACGTCAGCGCCCGCCCGGCGAGGTACGGCGTCCAGCCGATCACGCCGGCGGCGCGGCGCAGGAGCAGGCGCTCGTACAGCGACCCGGCGACACCCAGCGCGGCATGGCGCTTGGCGAGGTACGGACCGACGGCGTCGCCGGTCGACACCACGTAGGGAACCCCGAGCAGCGCGTCCGCGAGCAGCATCGCGACGCCGCCGGCGATGCCGGTGCCCTCCAGGACGACGAGCACCGGGGCCTCGCGGCGCAGCCGGCGCAGCAGGTCG
>JAXDFS010000428.1:0-12497 GCA_034665465.1 Solirubrobacteraceae bacterium | reverse complement strand
TGCTCGGATACCGCGCATTATTCGCCACACTCGCCCGATACGCCTCGGGCGATTGGACCCCTCGCGACCCACCGAGCCCGCCGCGGCGAGAGGGCCAGGGGGTCAGGGGGCGCCGTTGGCGCCCTGCACGTAGACGAGCCGACCGTCGCCGAGCTTGAAGACCTCGCCGACGCGCTGCCCGGAGCCGGTGACGGTCTCCTTGCTCAGCTTGACCGTCTTGATCTTGTCGCCCTGCTTGACGATCAGCGTCTTGCCGCTGGCGTCGGTGCGCACCACGGTGACGTTCTGGCGCGTCAGCAGGTCGGTGAGGTTGACCGACTGCAGCGCGGCCAGCAGGAACGCCACGGCGAGCACGATGCCGAGGTCGAAGAGGTTGACGAGCCCGTCGAGCGGGTCGCCGGAGCGGTCGATCCGCAGCTTTGCCCGCGGGGTGACGCGGCTGCTCATCGCCGTTGGGTGTGCTCGGGCTCGAGCGGGTGGCTTGCCTCGGGCTCCAGGCGCGCGACGACGTACTCGAGATCGGACAGGTCCTGGGCGTAGAGGCGGTCGCGCACGAGCGAGATCGCGAACGCCACCGCGCCGATCAGCAGGCCCAGCACCGTGACGCTGAAGGCGACGCGCAGGTTCTCCGAGAGCTTGGTGACGTCGCCCTTGGCGAGGCCGTCGAGCGCCGGCGAGAGCGGGATCAGCGTGCCCATGAGACCCAGCGCGGGGCCGAAGCGCACGAGCATGCGGCTGCGCTCGAGCTTGCGCAGCGAGCGCAGGTCGAAGTCGGCAAGCGCCTTCGCGCGGCGGTCCGCGGCTCCCGCCTCGCCGTGGTGGCCCACGAGCAGCGCCAGCGTGTCGGCCATCTGCGCGCTGGAGGCGAGCGGCATGAGCGCGCGCTGCGCGCTGGCCCGATCGCCGTCTCCCAGCGCCGAGAGGGCGCTCGAGGACGCGAGCTCCACCTCGCCCAGACGGCCTCCGCGGCCGCGCCGCGCGAGCTCCACGAAGAACGCGCCGAGGTCGAAGAGCAGGAAGGCCAAGGCGAGCCCCGCCGCGATGAACACGGGCACGCGCAACGAGTTGGCGACCTGGAAGAGAACCTCCTCGATACCCCCTGCGGCGATCATGCGACGCGCAGTCTGACGAGTCTGCGCTCGCGAAGCGCTCCCATCGAGATGACGAGCAGCGCCAGGCCCAGCGCCGCCGGCACCGAGGGCGGGTTGTCCAGATTCGTCCCGCGCGCCGCCTGCGGCCCCTTCGGGGTTCCCGAGGGCTTGCCGCCGAGCGCCGGCAGCCCGCCGCTGATCGGCGTGCCCTGGCCCGAGAGCAGGATGCCCGTGACCTGCACGATGCCCGCCTTCGCGTCGGCCGCGGCGCGCTGCGCGGCGGCGGCCTTCTCGGCGGCCTGCAGCTTGCGCTTGGCGGCCTGGCGCTTGCGCTTGGCGGCAGCCCGCTTGGGCGCGAGCAGCCGCTCGCGCTCCTGGGCCTGGGCGGCGGCGCGCTGGCGCGCGAGCTCGCGCACGACCTCCTGCACCGAGGCCGAGCCGGTCGCGCCGGCGGTGTCGCCGCCGCCGCTGCCGCCGGTGCCGCCACCGCCCGTCCCGGTGCCTGTGCCGGGCGCCTGCGGGTTGCCGTTGCCGCTGCCGGGGTTCGTCGCCCCGGGGGCGTTGGGACCGGCGTTCGGATCGCCCACGCGCACCGTCACCGTGTCGACGCCGAGGCAGTAGTTCGCACAGCTTCCGACGGCCGTCACCTGGACCTGCGCCTCGGCCGCGATGTCGAAGCTGTGCGTCACGCGCGGGCCCTCGTCTGTCGCGCCGTCGCCGAAGTCCCAGTGGTAGGTCACGCCCCCGCCGCCGTTGGGCGCACTCGCCGTGAACGTGACGTTGCCGCCGACCCGGACCTGCGTCGGGCTGGCCTTCGCCGTCACCGACAGCGACGTCGCGTCGTCGACGCGCAGCACGAGCGGGCCCGAGCTGACGCTGACGATGTTGTCGCGCGCGTTGACGTCGCGCGAGTTGCGGACGGGGCGCAGGATCCGCGTGCCGCTGCCGTCGTCGCTGATCACCGCCGGCCCCTCAGGGAACGGGGGCGACTGGATGTCGGCGCGGGTGAGCACGAGGTCGCTGCCGTCGACGCGGCTGACGGCGACCTTGCGGATCGAGGAGATGTCGATGCCGGCCCGCGCCAGCACGCTGGCCACCGACATGCCCGAGAGCGTGATCTTCGTCGCCGACCCGGGACGGCTGCGCACGGTGTAGGTGGTCGAGGAGACGTCGCCCCCGGAGGAGATCTCGGCGCCCGAGAGCGTGAGCGGCTGGTCCAGCCCGCGCCCGATGACCGTCACCCCCGGGCCGCTGGCGAGCGCGGCGGCGGGGACGAGGGCGATCGCGATGCTCAGCGTCGCCGCGGCGAGCGCACAGCGCGCGGGCAGTGTCCAGTTCCTCGCTGACATGGCGTGCAGCCATGCAAGCTACCTCACTCGTACGCGAGGGCGGCCAGCACGTCCAGCCGCGCCGCGCGGCGCGCCGGCCACAGCGACGCGACCATCCCCGCGGCGGCCGCGGCCGCGACGAGCGCCACCAGCGTCGTGACCGGGAACGTCAGCCGGAAGCCCTCGGCGACCAGCGGGCGGCTGATCGCCAGGGCGAACAGCACGCCCAGCACGAGCCCGAGCAGCGCGCCGATCAGCGACGTGATGACCGCCTCCAGGCGCACGATGCGCTTGACCTGCCGGCGCGAGGTGCCGATCGCCCGCAGCAGCCCCAGCTCGCGCGTGCGCTCGAAGATCGAGAGCGCGAGCGTGTTGAGGATGCCGAAGAGCGACACGATGATCGAGAGGGCCAGCAGGGCGTAGATGAGGTACAGGATCTGGTTGATCTTGCCCGCCTGCGAGTCCTTGACCTGCCCGCGGTCCTGCGTCTCGGCGTCGGGGAAGCGCGTCGCCAGCAGGCGGTCGATCGAGGCCCGCGTCGCCGCCACTGGCGCGCCCTGGGCGTAGCGCAGGAACACGAAGGAGTCCTTCTTGGTGTCGAAGTCCGCCGCGAGGCGGTCGTTGGGGAGCACGAGCCCGCCGCCGAGCAGGCCGAAGTCGCTGCCCTCGTCGAGCAGGCCCTTGACGGTGTAGGTCACGTGCCTGCCCGCGGGCGTCAGCAGCCTGATGCGATCGCCGACCTTCGCCTTCTTGGAGAAGCCGGTGTCCGCGAGCACGCCGTCGCTGCCCAGCGTTCGCAGCGTGGCATCCGATCCCTGCTTCCACTTCAGCGTGTAGGTCTGCGCGATCGTTGCGGGGTCGATGCCCGAGACCGACGTCGTGCCGGTCTTCGAGCCGACCTTCGCCTGGGCGAACCGGATGCCGCTGACGGCGGCGACGCCCGGCACCTTGCGGATCGCGCCGACGAGCGCCGGCGGCGTGGTGCCGAAGCCCGACTTGTCGACGACCGACAGGTCGCCGGTGAAGGCGCGGTCGACGGCCCCGTCGATCGAGCCACGCAGGCCCGCGGCGAAGATCGACACGAACGCGACGAGCGCGACGCCGATCATGAGCGCCGCCGCGGTGGTCGCCGTGCGCGCCGGGTTGCGCGTTGCGTTCTCGCGGGCGAGGCGCCCGCTGACCCCCGCCACGCGCTGCAGCGGCGCCCCGATGACCCAGGCGATCGGCTTGACGAGCTGCGGGCTGAACAGCGCGACGCCGAGGAAGACCATGACCGCGCCGCCGCCCAGCGTGGCGGCCGCGCCGGAGCCCGACGCCCCTCCGAAGAGGCCGTAGACCAGGATCCCGCCGCCCGCCAGGCACAGCAGCGCGGCGAAGACGATCCGCTTGCGGCTCGTCAGCGGCGCGGCCGTCAGGCCTTCGCGCAGCGCCACGATCGGCGCGATCCGCGTGGCGCGCAGCGCCGGCACGACACTGGCCAGGATCGTCACGACGACGCCGACGAGCAGCGCGACGACGATCGTGCGCGGCAGGATCACCGAGGCCGTCGAGGGCAAGTCGGCGCCGATGATCTTCAGCAGCCCGCGCAGGCCGGGCGCGAGCGCCAGGCCGCCGAGCAGGCCCAGCACGGAGGCGAGGAAGCCGATCACGCCGGCCTCGAGCACGACCGAGCGCAGCACCTGGCGGCGGCTGGCGCCGAGCGTGCGCAGGAGCGCCAGCTCGCGGGTGCGCTGCGCGACGGTGATCGTGAAGGTGTTGTAGATGACGAACGCGCCGACGAACAGCGCGATGCCGCCGAAGACGAGCAGGATGGTGCGGATGAAGCCGAAGGACTTCTTGAAGTCCTTCGTCTGCTGTGCGGCGTCCTGGGCGCCGGTGCGCACCTCGACGGGCTCGCCGGCCAGCGCGGCACCGACGCTCGCACGCAGCTGCGGAGGGGTGACGCCATCGAGCGCCGCGACGGCGATCGTGTCGACCTGGCCCTGGCGCCCGGTGAGCGCCTGCGCCGTGGGCAGCGTGACGATCGCGGCGGGGTACCCGGCGACCGTGTCGACGTCGCCGAAGCGGGCGCTGCCGACGAGCCTGAAGCGCTTGGCGCCCTGCTCGCCGACGACCGTCAGGAGGTCGCCGACCTTCAGGCCCTCGTCGGCGAAGGCCTTCGCCGACAGCGCGACCTCCGAGTCCGACCGCGGCGCCCGGCCCGTCACGAAGGTGAACGGGTCCAGCGGCTTGGGCTGCAGCGACAGGACGAGGTTCACCGAGCCGCCGATGCGGTGGCCCTTGTTCGTGCGGATCGAGACGTCGCCCTGGATGCCGCCGCCGGCGGCCCGGACGCCCTTGACCGCTCGCACGCGCTGAACGAGGCTGTCCTTCAGCGGCGGCGGCGAGGCGTCGAAGGCGTCGTCGACCTTGCTCGGGTTGATGACGACGTCGGTGCCGGAGTTGGCCTGCGTGAAGACCTCCGAGAAGCTCTTGTTGATCGTGTCGGTGAGGACGTACGTGCCCGAGATCATCGCGACGCCGAGCACGACGGCCATCGCGGTGAGGATCGTGCGCAGCGGCCGGGCGCGCAGGCCGCGCAGAGCGACCTGCCTCATGACGCCACGGCCTTCATGACGTCGAGGACCGCCTCGGCCGAGCCGGCCGGGCCGTCATGGGCGATGCGCCCGTCGGCGAGCACGATCAGGCGGTCGGCGTAGGAGGCGGCGACCGCATCGTGGGTGACCATGATCACCGTCTGACCGAACTCGTCGACCGCGCGGCGCAGCAGGCCCAGCACCTCGCTCGAGGCGACCGAGTCCAGGTTGCCGGTGGGCTCGTCGGCGAAGACGACGGCCGGCTTGGAGACGAGCGCCCGCGCGACCGCGACGCGCTGCTGCTGGCCGCCTGAGAGCTCCGCGGGACGGTGGGTGCGGCGGTCGCCGAGGCCGACGGTCTGCACGAGCGACTCCAGCCACTCGGGGTCGGGCTTGCGCCCGGCGATCGTCAGCGGCAGGACGAGGTTCTCCTCGGCCGTGAGGACCTGCAACAGGTTGAAGGCCTGAAAGACGAAGCCGCCCTTGTCGCGGCGCAGCTCGGTGAGACGGCGGTCGTCGAGCTCGTCGAGGCGCACCCCGTCGAGCGTGACGGTCCCGCTCGTGGGCGTGTCGAGGCCGGCCATGAGGTGCATGAGCGTCGACTTGCCCGACCCCGAGGCGCCCATGATCGCGGTCAGCTCGCCGCGCCGGATGGCGACGTCGACGCCCGCGAGGGCGTCGACGGCGGCCGCGCCCTCGCCGTAGCGGCGGTGCAGTGCAGATGTCGCGACGATCGTCGTCGCGCCGAGGTTCGCCGTCGGGTCAAGCTGCTCAAAGGTGTCTGTGCTCATGCGACCAGCATGGAGCAGCGCCACCGCGCCAGCTATGCGGGATGCCCCCTAGGGGACGGTGACGCAGCCCGCGGCGGCGGCGATCTCGCGGAACATCGCGGCGGGATCGTCGGAGCCGAAGATCGCCGACCCGGCGACGAACCACGTCGCGCCCGCGTCCGCGCACTCGACGACCGTCTCGGAGTTGACGCCCCCGTCGACCTGGATCGCGATGTCGTCGCCGAGCATCGCCCGCACCCGGCGGACCTTGTCGAGCTGGTTGCGAAGGAACGGCTGCCCGCCCCAGCCGGGGTTGACGGTCATGATCAGCGCGAGGTCGAGGTCGACCTCGCCGAAGACGCCGGGCGGGGTGCCGGGGCAGACGACCAGCCCGGCGCGCGCACCGCCATCGCGGATCGCGTTGAGCGTGTAGTCCAGGTGCGGCGTGGCCTCGGCGTGGATCGTGATCCCGTCGGCGCCGGCCTTGGCGAAGTCCGCGACATGGCGCTCGGGAGCCTCGATCATGAGGTGCACGTCGAGGTAGGCGTCGTCGGGCAGCGCCTCGCGCAGGGCGGCGACGACCATCGGGCCGAACGTGATCGGCGGGACGAAGTGGCCGTCCATGACATCGCAGTGGATGACCCGCGCGCCGGCATCCATGACGTCGCGCACCTGCGCGGCGAGGTCGGCGAAGTCGGCGGACAGGATCGACGGGGCGATATGGCGTTCGGTGAGGGGCATGGTGGGCTTCAGATCTCCCGCAGCATCGAGGCTGCACACGCGTTGCAGGACATGATGGCGCTCTTCGACATTCGCACGATCGTCGAGTGCTCGCCGCAGTCGGGGCACAGCGAGCACAGCTCGAATCGGTGCAGGCAGTAGACGCAGCGATAGCGCCCTGCGAGGTTCGTCGGTCGCAGCCAGGGCTCCTTGCAGTTGGGACAGCTCATGCCCAGCTCGTCGGTCACGACCGCATCCTGGCGATGTAGAAGCCGTCTGTGCGGTCGCGGTGAGGCAGCACGAGGCGCTCGGACTCTACCCGCAGCCCCGCGGCGGCGACCTGCTCCTCGTTCTCGCGCGGCGACAGCGTGCAGGTCGAGTAGACGAGCGTCCCGCCCGGCGCGAGCGCCGCAACCGCGGCCTGCACGATGTTGCGCTGCGTGGTGGCGAGCCGCGCGATCGTCTCGGGCGAGCTGCGCCAGCGCAGGTCGGGGTGGCCCTGCAGCGTCCCCAGGCCGCTGCACGGCGGGTCGACGAGCACACGATCGAAGGGCGTCGTCGTCGTGTAGCGGGCGGCATCGCCGACGACGACGTCGACGATGCTCGCGCGCAGCCGCTCGCATGTGCGCTGCAGCGCGGTCGCGCGACCGGCGTGGCGCTCGACGGCGACGATCTCGCCCTCGTCGCGCATGAGCGCCGCGAGGTGGGTGGCCTTGCCGCCCGGGGCCGAGCAGAGGTCGAGCACGCGCTCGCCGGGCTGCGGGTCCAGCGCGCGGGCGACGAGCATCGACGCACGCGACTGCGCCGCATAGGCCCCGTCGCGCCACAGCTCGTGTGCGTGGGCGTCGAACGGCCCCTCGACGACGAGCCCCTCGGGCAGCTCGTCGCCGGCCGGCCGCGTCGGCACGGGCAGCGAGCCGGCGAGCTCGTCGCGCGTCGTCACGAGCGCGTTCGCGCGCAGCGCGAGCTCGCCCGGCTCGTTGCCCGCGCGCAGGAGCCCGCGGGTGGTGTCGGCCCCGAAGCGCTCCCACCACAGCTCGACGAGCCACGGCGGGTAGGAGTGGGCGATCGCGGCGCCGGCGGGCGTGTCGTCGGCCGGCAGCGCGGGCAGCTCGCGGGTCGCGCGGCGCAGCACCGCGTTGACGAGCTTGTGCCCCCCGCTGGACCCCTTGGCGAGCTCCACGCTCTCCCCCACGACCGCGTGCGCGGCGACGCCGTCGAGGAACGCCAGCTGGTAGAGCCCGAGGCGCAGCGCGGCCAGCGTCCGGGCGTCCAGCTCCTCGACGGGGCGGGCGAGCTGCTCGATGAGCCAGTCCAGCGACAGCCGCCGCTGCACCGTCCCGAACGCCAGCTGCATCGCCAGCGCGCGCTCGCGCGCGTCCAGGCCCTTCGCCTCCCCGTGCAGCGCGCGATCGGCGAAGGCCCCCTGCTCGAAGACGCGCCGCACGACGGCGAACGCGACCTGCCGGGCGGGGGTCACGCGGCTCGGCCGCGGCGGCGCTGCCGAGCTCATCCGTCGCGCCTGTGCTCGTGAAGGGCCCGATCGACGCCTCGCACGGTCAGCAGGCGCGCGAGCGCCGTCGGGCGCATCGCGTAGATGCGCGCGGCCGTCACGAGCCGCTGGTGCTCGTCGGCGGTCAGCCGGAAGTTCACCTGCTCCGCGGAGCGGCGAGAGGGCGGGGCGCCCGCTCTGGGCATGGCCGGCGGCGGCGTCTCCATGGCGCGCCAGGTCGCCTCGCCGTCCTCGAGCATCAGCTCCCCGATGAGGATCCCTGCGGCCTGGACGTCGCTCTGGCAGTGAGCCCGGGCCATCTGCCGCGTCCCGCGCCGCAGGGGCGCGAGCGCCTCGCGCCAGCGCTCCTGCGGGATGCGATCGAGATCCGGGATCGGCTCGCCGAAGTGCCAGCCGCTGATCGGCATGCCCTCGTGGGTCAGCGGCGGCTCTCCCGCCACCTGCCCGAAGTCGTCTTGATCGAGTGCGTCTTGATCGGGTGCGTCGTGCTGCGCCATCCGGGGGGTCCTCATTTCAAAACTGCTAGCAATGGCTAGCACCCTGCTAGCCCCTGCTAGCCAGTTTGGCGAGCACCCCTGCCCGCGACGTGACGGCAGGCGACATGCGGCACGAAATCGGGGGCGTGCTGTCACAGACCGCGTCATGCGCTGCGCAGTCCCCGGCCACGCAGGTAGGCGGCCGCGTCCATCGGACGGCCGCCGGCGGGCTGGACCTCGATCAGCTCGAGGCCGCCGAGCAACAGGTGCCCGTCGCCCTCGGCCCGCAGCGGGCCGGCGGCCGCCGGGTCGCGCACCGCGGCGCGCAGGACGCCGAGAAAGGAGCCGTCGGCCAACTCGACGCGGGCGCCGATGTGCGGGCTCAGCGCGCGCACCACGCGGTCGTTGACCTCCGCGGAGGCGCCGGGGTCCAGCGTGCGGTCGGACGGGCCGATCTTCTCGGCATAGGTGACGCCCTCCTCAGGCTGCTCGGCGAAGTCAGGGCGCTCGTCGAGGGCGCGCAGGAGCAGGTCGGCGCCGAGCTCCTGCAGGCGCAGGGCGAGCGTGCCGTAGGTGTCGTCGGGGGCGATCGGCTCGCTGCCCGCGAGGCAGACGGGCCCGCTGTCCCAGCCCGCGGTCAGGCGCATGATCGAGACGCCGGTCTTCCCGTCGCCGGCCATGATCGCGCGCTCGACGGGCGCCGCCCCGCGCCAGCGCGGCAGCAGCGACGGGTGGACGTTGAGCAGCGGGTGCTCTGAGAGCAGCGGCTCCCTGATGAGCGCGCCGAACGCACAGATGACGAGCTCCTCGGGCTCGGCGGCGGCGATCCGTGCGAGCGACTGGCCGTCGTTGACGTTCTCGGGCTGCAGGAGCTCGAGGCCGAGCGCGCGCGCGGCGTCTGCGACCGGCGGCGCCGCGAGCCTGCGCCCGCGGCCGCGCGGGCGGTCCGGACGCGTGATGACGAGCTGCGGCCGGTGGGCGCCGGCCGCGAGCCGCTGCAGGATCGACGCAGCGAAGTCCGACGTGCCGAGAAAGACGGTGCGCATGCGCAGGCGCAGGCTACGCGGCGCTTGCGGCGGCCTGCTCGGCCTCCCGCATCGCCCGCATCGCCGCCTTGCGCTGCTCGCGTGTCGTGCGGTCGAGGATGAGGATGCCGTCGAGGTGATCGATCTCGTGCTGGATCACGCGCGCCTCCAGGCCGCTGGCCTCGACGATGAGGTCCTCCCCGTGCTCGTCGCTGGCGCGCACGAGCACGGCGACGGGGCGCTCGACGTCGACATGCACGAACGGCAGGCTGAGGCAGCCCTCCTCGGAGATCTCCTCGTCGCGGCTGGACCACTCGATCTTCGGGTTGACGAGCGCTACGACCGGGCTCTCGGGCTCGACGCGGTAAACGAGCACGCGGTGCGAGACGCCGACCTGCGGGGCGGCAAGGCCGATCCCGAGTGCGTCCTCCATGAGGATCCCCATGCGCCGCACCTCGTCGCGCAGCCCGTCGTCGAAGCGTTCGACGCGCAGCGCCTTCGTGCGCAGGACGGGGTCGCCGAGCTTGCGCACGTGCGCGAGAGCCGCGTTGCGGCGTGCGCGGACCTCCGGGTCCATCGGGGGCGGCGGCGCGGGCTGCTCCTCGACCTCCACCTCGGGCTCCGGCTGTTCGATCTCGGCCATCCGGTTTTGCAGTGTAGATGCCGCCTACTGCGGGTCGACGTCGACGCTGAAGGCGAGGCCGCGGCGTGCGCGCTCGCCCGCGACGGCCGCGACCGCCGCGCCGGCGGCGGCGACCGCGACGGCGCGATCGCCGGCCTTGACGACGAGCTGCGCGCGCTCGCGGCCGCGCAGGCGAAAGAGCGGCGCGGGACCGAGCAGCTGCGCGGACGGGATCGTGCCGAGCGCCGCCCGCAGCGCGCCGGCGGCGCCGGCGACCGCCGCGCCATCGGCTCCCGAGCAGACGATCCGGATGAGGTGCGAGAAGGGCGGGTAGCGCAGCGCCTCGCGGCGGGCGAGCTCGCCGCGCAGGAAGCCGTCGGCGTCGTGCTCGGCGGCCGCGGCGATCGAGGGGGCCCCGGGCGACATCGTCTGGACGAGCACGCGCCCGCCCCCCGGCCCGCGGCCGGCGCGGCCGGCGAGCTGCGCGACGAGGGCGAAGGTCCGCTCCTCGGCGCGGAAGTCCGGGAAGCGCAGCGTCCCGTCGGCATCGACCACGACGCCGAGCGTCACGTCGGGGAAGTCGTGGCCCTTGGCGACCATCTGCGTGCCGACGAGGATCCCCTGCGGCGCAGCCTCGAAGCGGCGCAGCAGCGCCCCCGCATCGGGCACGTCGGCGTCCAGGCGGAAGACCTCGTGGCCGATCGCCGCGAGGTCGTGCTCGAGGCGCTCGGTGCCCGCACCATGGCGGGCGACCGACATCGAGCCGCACTTCACGCAGCGCTGCGGCGTGCGCTCGCGGTGGCCGCAGTGATGGCATGCCAGGCGCCCCTGCGCGCGATGCAGGACGAGCGCGACGTCGCACTGCGGGCACATCCACGCGTGCCCGCACGAGCGGCAGTCGACGAAGTTCGACCAGCCGCGGCGGTTGAGCAGGACGATCGCCTTGCGGGCGTCGACGAGGGCGTGGCTCGTGTCGGGATGCAGCGCGCCGTCCTGATCGCGCATGTCCACGATCTGCACCGGCGGCAGCGGGCGGCCGTCGACGCGCGTCATCAGGCGCACGCGGCGCAGCGCATGGACGCTCTCCGGGCGCGGCGTGGCGCTTCCGGCGAGCAGCAGCGCGCCGGCCTGCTCGGCGCGTCGCGCGGCGACGTGGCGGGCGTCGTAGCGGGGATCGCCCTCGTGCTTGTAGGAGCCGTCGTGTTCCTCGTCGAGGACGATCAGGCCGAGACGCTCGATCGGCGCGAAGACCGCCGATCGCGGGCCGATGCAGATGCGCGCGGCGCCGCTGCGCAGGCGCGTCCACTCGTCGTGGCGCTCGCCGGCCGAGAGCCGCGAGTGCAGCACCGCGACCGTGTCTCCGAAGCGGTCGGCGAAGCGCGAGAGGATCTGCGGCGTCAGCCCGATCTCGGGGACGAGCACGATGACCCCGAGGCCGCGCGCGAGGGCCGTCGCCGCTGCGCGCAGGTAGATCTCGGTCTTGCCCGAGCCGGTGACGCCGTGCAGGAGCAGCGGCTCGGGTTGCTCGCGGCCGAGCTCGTCCTGCACCGCGGCCAGGACACCGGCCTGCTCGGCGGTCAGCGCCGGCGCCTGCGCGCGCCGGGCCCCGACGGCCTCGTGGCTGACATGGCGGCGCTGGGGGCGACGCTCCAGGTCGACGAGCCCGCGCGCCTGCAGCCGGCGCAGGGCGGGCAGATCGGGGCCGGCGGCGCGCGGCAGCGATCCCAGCAGGGCCTGCTGGGCGGCCGAGAGCGGTCGCCCGGCGGGCTCGGCGCCGCTCGCGGCGGCCCACCAGACGAGCTTCGCGCGGGCGCCGGGGGACGGCGAGACGAGCGCCAGCGCGCGTGCCGGCGTCGAGCAGTACTCGTCGGCCATCCAGTGCGCCAGCTCGACGAGCTCGGCGGGAAGGTCGTGCTCGAGCACCCGCCGGGGCGCGACCAGGCGCTCGTCGGGCAGCTCGGAGCCGTCGGCGACCGCGACGACGACGCCGAGCACGTCGCGGCCGCCGAACGGCACCACGAGCACCGCGCCCACGCCGACCCCCTCCGGGCGCAGGTAGTCGAACGGCCCGCGCAGCGCACGGGCCGTCGTGATCGGCTCGACCTTTGCGACCGGCGGCACCGGCCAAGGATGCCTCACCGCGCGGCGCTCCCGATGGTGGGGTTCTTGCGGCCGCGCGCGGCCCGGCTGCCTACCATCGGTGCGGATGTCCGAGGAGCCGCTCAGCGCCGCACGTCACGTGGAGCAGATCGTCGCGGCGGCCGAGCAGGCCGCGGCGCAGCTGCGCGCGGACGCCGAGCAGCGCGCGGCCGCGCGCATCGCCGAGGGCGAGCGCGCCGCGCGCCTGCGCGTGCAGGCGGCCGACGACGAGGCCGA
>JAXDFS010000427.1:0-5257 GCA_034665465.1 Solirubrobacteraceae bacterium | reverse complement strand
CGTCGCGCGTCCCCGAGGCTCCGATTGCCGCGGAGTCGTCGCCGATCGAGCTGCGCAGCGCCTCGTAGATCGACAGCCCCTGCGCGACGAGCCCGGTCGCCACGTCGTTGATGCCCGAGGCCCCGTTGAGGACGGTCAGGTGCGAGCCCTGGATCGACTGCGCCGCGGCCTGCACGAGGACCGGCAGCATGTCGACGAGCTTGTTGGCGGCGATCAGCTCCTGGTTCTCGCCCCCGAGCGCCTCGCCGCGAGCGCTGATCGCCTGCGCGTCGGCGTCAGCGGTCGTGCGCGCGGCGTAGGCGTCGCCGTCGGCCCTGAGCTTGACGGCGTCGGCCTCCGCTGCGCCGAGCTCGCGCTTGCGCCCCGCCTCGGCCTCGGTGTTGAACTTCGTCGTGTCGCGCGCCGCCTCGGCGAGGCTGCGCTGCTTGTAGGCCTCGGCCTCGGTGCCGAGCTTCGTCGAGTCGCGGGCAGCCTCGGCGAGCGTGCGCTGGCGGTAGGCCTCGGCGTCGGCGGGCCGGCGGATCTCGGACTCCAGGCGCTGCTCGGTGAGCGAGGCCGTGCGCTGCGCCAGCGCGGTCTGCTCGGCGATGACGTCCTGGGTGGCCTTCGCCTCGGCGAGCGGGCCGGCCTGGGCCGCCTCGGCCTCGGCCTGGCGCACCTCGGCGTCGATCTTCGCCTTCGCGATCGCCGTCTCGCGCACGTACTGGTTCTTCTGGCGCTCGGCCTGCTGCTCGGCCTCGGCGGCCTCCTGGTCGCGCTGGGCGGCGGCGATGCGCGCGGCGCTCGCGACCGCCGCGGCATGCGGGGCGGCGAGGTTCGTGATGTAGCCCGACGGGTCCTCGATCTCCTGGATCTGGAAGGCGTCGACGATGATCCCGAGCTTCTCCATCTCGGTGTGGCTGCCCTCCTTGACCTGCTGGGCGACCGTGTCGCGCTCGCGGATGATCTCCTCCACCGTGAGGCTGCCGACGATCGAGCGCAGGTGGCCGGCGAAGATGCGCCCGCAGAGCTGGTCCATGTCGTTCTGCTCGGCGAGGAAGCGCCGCGCGGCGTTGGCGATCGACCCCGGGTCGTCGCCGATCTTGAAGACCGCGACCGCGCGCAGCTTCAGCGCGATGCCCTGCTGGGAGACGCACTGCTCATCGATCTCGGCCTCGCGCAGCGCGAGCGAGAGGTAGCGCGCCTTGCGCAGGACCGGCAGCACGAGCGCGCCGTGACCGGTGACGATCTTGAACTGCGACTCGTCACCGCCGCGCTTGGAGCCTGAGATGAGCAGCGCCTCGTCGGGCGCGGGGACGTTCCAGAACAGCATCGGCGCTCTCCTCTGTCAGGGCATGGGCGTGACGGTGACCGAGCGCGCGGAGCGCTCGTCGACCACCACCACCCGTGTGTACTTGGGAATCGGCTCGTCAGACCACGCCGCGAAGGCCTCCGTGCCGCCGCGAATCGGCAGCACGACTTCCCCAGGCCCATCCGCGGGAACAGAGACGGTCAGGTGACCTACCACGCCGATCAGACTGCTATCCACTGGCGACGCTCACGCGCGTGAGGTTAGTGATCGCCCGCAATCTCGCGGAGTGTGAAGCCGGCGACGTAAGCAGCTGGTGAGGTCCGCCTGCCATCGTCTGCGGGCGTGTCAGAGTCACCACCGCAGAGCGGCAGGCCGATCGGCCGCCGGGCGTTTCTCGGCTTCGTCGGGCTCGGCCTCTCCTCGCTGGCCTGGGGCGGCGCGGCAATGGACCTCGTGGCGAAGTCGACGCTGCTCGTGCCCGAGTCGCTGCGCAGCGCGCTGCCGTTCGGCAAGGGCTGGCGCATCTACGCCGTCAGCCCGCCGCATCCCAGCTTCGATCCCGCGACCTGGCGGCTGCGGATCGAGGGTCTCGTCGAGCACCCGCAGACGCTGAGCTACGAGCAGCTGCTCGCGCTTCCGCGCGCGCGCCAGACATCGGACTTCGTCTGCGTCACCGGCTGGTCGGTGGACGACGTCGGATGGTCGGGCGTGCGCTTCGACGACCTGCTCGCCGCCGCGCGCCCGCTGCCCACCGCCCGCGCCCTGCAGTTCGTCTCCGCCGAGGAGCCCTACACGGACTCGCTCACGCTCGAGCAGGCGCGCGCGCACGACGCGATGCTGGCCTATGCGATGGACGGCCACCCGCTGGAGCGCAAGCACGGCGCGCCCGCACGACTGGTCATGCCGCAGATGTATGGCTACAAGGGCGTCAAATGGGTTCAGCGGATCGTGGTGACAGACCGCGTCGCGGACGGCTACTGGCAGCAGCGCGGCTATGACCGCGACGCCTGGATCGGGGGCTCCAATGGCCGTTGACCCGCGCCTGGCGGCTGTCGCCGAGCCGCGGGTGATGCGCTTCGGGGTGACCGAGCGGCGGCTGCACATGGCGCACGCCACGGCCTTCGGCGTCCTCATCCTCACCGGCCTCGTGCTCTACCTGCCGATGCTCGCGCAGATCCTCTCCGATCGCCCGCTGATGAAGTCGATCCACCTCGCCGCGGCGGCCGCCTGGCTGACCGCGCTCGTGCTCGTCGCCGTCCTCGGCGACGGCGCGCAGCTGCGCGCGACGCGCCGCGAGATCGAGCGCTTCGACGCCGACGACCTGCTCTTCCTGCGCCGCCGCGCGGCGCCGTCGGGGCGCTTCAACGGCGGCCAGAAGGCGCACGCGATCGTCCAGGCGGGTCTCGCGGTGCTGTTCACCGTCTCGGGTGTGCTGCTGTGGCTGGGCGAGCGCGACACGGCGTTCCGGCTGCCCGGCACGATCGCGCTGCACGACGCGGCCACGCTGCTCGTCGCGGTCCTCGTCGCCGGTCACATCGCGATGGCCTTCTCGCGCCCGCAGTCGCTCGAGGGGATCCTGCGCGGCACGGTGCCCGAGAGCTACGCCGCCGAGCATCACGCGAAGTGGCGCCCAGCCCGCGCGGTGGGCGAGGCGGCTGCGGGCTGGCGCCCCGGTCCGATGCGCATCTCGCTCGCGCTGCTCGTCGCGGCCGCGGGCCTGGTCGCGATCGTGGCGCTGCTGCGCGACATCGCGGGGTGAGACGGGTCGCCGGCGATGCGCGGCCCTACGGCGCGGCGGTCCACTTCACGACGCCGGACGCGCACGTGCGCAGGGTCCGATGCGTCGTCTTGTCGGTGGTGCGATCGCTGAGCGAGAACGTCCCGCGCGCGCCGTCGGCGCCGAACTGCGCGGTGAAGCGGTCGTTGACCCTGACGTCGGTGGTGTCGCTGTTGATCGTGAAGCGCTCGTGGTCGTCGACGCGGCCCTTGGCATCGATCGGGGCGTTCGTCCGCGGCGCCTCGAGGCCGATCGCGTCGGTGTCGTCGCTGCAGTGGACCGACTCGCCGAAGAGCGCGCTGCTGACGACCCGGCCCGAGGAGGAGACGCGCAGCACGATCGGCCGCCGCGGGCCGACGCCGCGCTGGCTGGTCGTGCCGTAGTACAGGGTGTCGGCGGCCGCGCCCGGCTTGCCGAGGACGCCGTCCGGGCGGCGCACGCTGAAGGTCACGCGGCCCGAGTGGCAGTGCGACGTCCTGCCGGCGGCGGTTCGCTTGATGGTGGCCGTCAGCGTGCCGTCGGCGGCGGTGGGACCGGAGAACGTGCCCATGAGGCTGAACGTCGTCGTGACCTCCACGCCGGGGGCGGGCTGGGTGCGCTCGCGGCCGTCGGCGCTGAAGCTGCCGTCGTCGGCGACGGTCGCGTCGGTCGTGATGTCCCCGCCCCCGCAGGCGCCGCGCGCGGTCGCCTCGATCTCGAGCTTGCCGCCGGGCAGCGCTCGCAGCGCGACGACCGCGTTGCCGGGGCCGAAGTGGTCGTGGGACCCGCCGACGAGGCCGCCGCCGCCGAAGTTGCCGGCCGGCGCGGGCGCCTGCGCGGCAGCTGCCGCGGCGAGCAGGGCGGCGGCGGCGACGGTGCCGGAGAGGGCCACGCGAGCGCGCATTCGGGCGCAACCATACGGATGTTGGCGGGCGCCGGGGGCGGAGCTACGCTCGTCCTCCGCTTCCACGACCACAGGAGCTCAGATGGAGGACACCCGCACCGATTTCGCCGCCCGCAGCGGCGTGCGCGCCCGAGCCGACACCGCGACGCTGCTCGGGCAGGTGATGTTCCTCGTCTCGATCGCGATCGGGTTCACGGTCCTGGGCTCCTACCTCGGGCGCGATCTCGCGATCGGCTGGCTGTACGCGACGGCGCTCGTGATCGGCCTCGGCCTCGGCCTCGGCCTACTTCGTGGCCAACGAGCCCGCCGCGATCACGAAGGCAGCCGGCGGCACGGCGCTCATCGTGCTCGGGATGGGCGCGCTGGGGTTCATGCTCGGCAAGGACCTCGCCCCCTGGATGCGGCCGCTGTCGCTGATCGTCTTCGGTGTGGTGATCGTCTCGTTCGTGCTCGTGATGTTCACCGGCGGCGGCAACCCGATCGTGAGCATCGTCATCGGCGGGCTGTCGGCGCTGCTGATCACGGTCGACTTCAACTACCTGCGCAAGCACGGTACCGACGACGACGCGGTCTGGCTGGCGACCGGCATCTTCGTGTCGATCATCAACATCTTCCTCTCGCTGCTGAACATCTTCAGCCGCTGACGGGGGCCTGGTGGCAGCCCGCCCGCGCTCAGCGCGGGCGGCAGACGAACGCGACCTGCTGGGCCGGTGTGCGGTAGCGGCGCGTCATGTAGGCGCTGAGCCCCGCGTCCTGGTGGGCCAGCAGCGCGTCGGCCTGGCGGCGGCTCATCGCGCCGATGCGGACGGCCTGGTCGCCGCGACGGACGAGGATCGAGCGCAACGTCGCGCGCGAGGCGCCCAGGGGGACGTGGCCGGCGGCCGCGATCCGCTGCGGCGACCAGCCGCTGTCGCGCAGCCTGCGGTACGGCTGCGTGGCCATCCCGAAGATCTCCTGCGCGTGGCGCGGGATCGCGGGCGTGTGGTAGATGTGAAACAGGACGTGGCGCGCGAGGTGCGCCTGGGAGAGCATGTCGCGCGAACGCCGGCGCAACGCCCGCCGCATCGCCGGCGACGCGGTGCGCAGCCGCGGCGCGACGAGGGTGTCGGCCAGCGCCGCCTGGTCGCGGTGGCCGTGCTCGGCGGCGAACCGGCCCAGCGTGCGGTGGTCGTTCAGCCAGGCGGCGACCTCGGCGCGGTCGGTGCCGAGGACGCTGTACAGGCGCGCCTCGTCGAACGGCGCCCAGCTGGACATGACCCACTCCGAGCGCGGCAGCCAGTCGCCGCGAGCGCCCTTGGGAGCGTGT
>JAXDFS010000426.1:0-27873 GCA_034665465.1 Solirubrobacteraceae bacterium | reverse complement strand
CCTCCGTGTCAACGCGGCTATGTAGGTGCCGGCCGGCCCTCTCGGACCAGTCCTGCCTGCTTCGGCAGCGGAACCCTAGGGCGCTTGCGAGCCTATGCCCGGTCGCCGCGCCGCTCTAGGTTCCGGTGGGCCAAAGATCGCATCGGATCTTTGGACATCCGGTCGAGCTCGCGGGGCGGCGCACGGTCATCCGCCGGCCCCGGCGCGCGCGTGACGAGCGACGGCCGATCTCAGCCAGCCGCGCTCCTCCAGCTCGCCGACCAGGCGCACGTAGCCGTCGCGAAAGCGCCCGGCCCCCTCGGCGCGCGGCCCTATGACCTCGCGCGTGCGGCACATCTCGGCGGCGACCTCGGCGCAGGCGCGCCCGCGCGTCGCCGCCGCTGCCAGCACCGCCATGCCGAACGCCGACTCCGACTGCTCGGGCAGGCGCACCGGGCGCTCGAGCACGTCGGCGCGCAGCTGACACCAGTAGGCGCTGCGCGTCGCGCCGCCGGTGAGGCTGAGCTCGCCGTCGACGCGGGCGCCGAGCAGGCTCACGTAGTCCAGGCAGAGGCGCTCGACGAGGGCCAGCCCCTGCAGGAGGGCGGCGAAGTGCGCGCCGTCGCCCGCCGGCTCGCCGAGCATGAAGCCGTGCGCGTCCGGCGCGGCGAAGGGGAAGCGCTCGCCGCGGCCGGCCAGCGGATAGGCGAGCGGGGCGTCGTGCTCGTGCGCCTGCGCGCGGCGGCCGAGCTCGTCGAGGTCGCGGCCCGCGAAGCGCTCGGTGAGCACGCCCGCACCGCTGCTGGATGCGCCGCCGGGCAGCCAGCCGCCGTCGGGCGAGCGGTGGCAGTACAGGACGCCGCTGTCGTCGCCGATCGGCGGCGCCGAGACGCCCTTGAGGACGAGCGTGGTGCCCAGGACGGAGTTCCACGAGCCCTCGGTCAGCGCGCCCGCGGCGAGCTGGGCGCCACAGCCGTCGGTCATGCCCGCGATCACGGGCGTGCCGGCGGGCAGCCCGGTCTGCGCCGCCGCCCGCGCGCAGACCTCGCCCAGCTGCGAGCCGGACGCCACGACCTCGGGCAGCACCTCGGGCGCGATCGCGAGCGCGCCGAGCAGCTCCTGCGGCCAGCACCGGTTCTGCACGTCATAGCCGCTCTTCAGCGCGTGGCTCTCGTCGCTCGCGACGGTCTCGCCGGTGAGCGCGCGGGTGACGAGGTCGGGCTGGTGGGCGAGCCGCGCTCCCTCCGCGGGATGGTGCTCGAGCAGCCACAGCAGCTTCGGCAGCCCCCAGCCCGCGCCCGCGCGCAGACCTGCCGCGGTGACCCGCGCCGCCTGCTCGCCGGCGCGGGCGTCGTCGTACATGAGCGCGGGCGTCAGCGGCGCACCGTCGCGGCCGGCGAGCAGGACCGTCCCCGACGTGGCGCACGTCGCGACGCCGGCGACACGCTCGGGGGCGACGCCCGACAGCGCTTCGCGGCAGGCCGCTGCGACCGCGTCCCACCAGGCGCGCGGATCCTGTTCGTGGCGATCGCCGTCGCGCTCGCTGCACAGCGGGCGGCGCGCGCTGCCGGCGACCTCGCCGGTCGCGGTCACGGCCAGCGCGCGGGCGCTCTGCGTGCCGAGGTCGATGCCGACCCAGACCGGCTCCGCGGTCACGTCGCGGGCAGGCGGACGGGCGGCCCCGGCTCGGCGGGCGGCGCGTGCGCGCCCTCCTCGCCGGCCACGAGCCGCAGCTGCCACCACGACACGTCGCGCCACGCGCCGGCCTTCCACCCGATCGCGCGGTAGGTGCCGACGAGCTCGAAACCCAGGGCCCGGTGCAGGCCGACGCTGGCGTCGTTGGGAAGCGTGATCCCGGCGCACGCCGCCCGCAGGCCCTGGCGGCGCAGCAGCTCCAGCAGCGCGCCGTAGAGCCGGCGCCCGGCGCCGCGGCCGTGGTGGGCGGGGTCCACGTAGATCGCGACGTTCGCCGCCCAGCGATAGGCGGCGCGCTCCTGATGCGCCGATGCGTACGCGAAGCCGGCGACGCGCCCGTCGTCCTCGAGCACGAGCCAGGGATAGGACGTGGCGATGAACTCGATGCGCTCGGCGAAGCGCTCGGCGGTCGGCGCGACCTCCTCGAACGACGCCGCGCTGCCCGTCACGAACGGCGCGTAGATCGCCGCGCAGGCCGCGGCGTCGCGCGCGGGATCTGCGTGGCGAAGGGTCGGGTCCACCGCCGCATGATCGCAGCGGCGCAGGCGCGCGTTCGGGCCGGCGGGAGCGGGTAGCCGGGGCTGTCATGAACAGCGCGGTCATCGTCGTGGACATGCTCAACGACTACGAGCACGAGGACGGCGACCTGCTCGTGGCCTCCGTTCGCGCGGCGCTGCCGGCCATGTGCGCGGTCGTCGAGCGAGCGCGCGAGCAGGACGTGCCGATCGTGTACGTCAACGACAACCACCACGACTGGAGCGCCGGGCGGCCGGAGCTCGTCGAGCACGCCATGCGCGGTCGCGCGCCCGAGCTCGTCGAGCCGATCGCGCCCGCGGCGGACCTGGCGTTCGTCGTCAAGGCGCGCCACTCGATCTTCTACGAGACCCAGCTCGAGTATCTCCTGCGCCAGCAGGAGATCGAGCGCATCATGCTCGTCGGGCAGGTCACCGAGCAGTGCATCCTCTACTCGGCGCTGGACGCCTACGTGCGCCACTTCACGGTCGCGGTCCCGCGTGACGCGGTCGCGGCGATCCACGACGATCTCGCGGACGCGGCGCTGCGGATGATGGAGCGCAACATGCGCGCAGACGTCGGCACGGCCGCCGACTGCGTCCTGTAGACACGGTGTCAGGTCAGGCCGATCGGGTAGCCCGAAACCTCCGACTTCGATCCGAGGAGCACCCGACATGGCCGATACCACGATGCGCGAGGCGAAGCTCATCCAGTACCTCAACGAGGCCTACGGCAAGGAGCGCGAGCTCGAGACGGCGCTGCAGGCCCACATCAAGATGACGACTCGCGACGCCTACAAGAAGCGCCTGCAGGCGCATCTGAAGGAGACCAAGGGCCACGCCCGCGACGTCAAGGCGCGGATCCGCAAGCTCGGCGGCAAGGCCAGCGAGAACGCCGATCTTCCCGGTCCCGGCGTCGTGACGGACGTCGCCTCTGGAGCGCAGGCCGTCGCGAGCAAGGCCGTCGCCCTCGCGCAGGGCCCGCTGCATGCGCTGCGCGGGACCAGCGAGCAGGAGAAGCTGCTCAAGAACGCCAAGACCGAGTACGCCAGCGAGGCCGAGGAGATCGCGACCTACACCGCGATCGAGGCGCTCGCCGACGCGCTCGGCGACAGCGAGACCGCCAAGCTCGCGCGCACCATCCGACGCGACGAGGAGCGGATGGCCGCCTACCTCGAGAAGCTCATCCCGTCGCTCACGAAGGCGGTCGTGCAGGAGGAGATCCCGGCGGCGCAGCGGCGCCCCGCGCGGGCCTCGTCGTCGCGCGGATCCTCGTCAGCCGGCGGCACGCGTGCCCGCGGCCGCTCGACCGCGAGCAAGAACGGCTCGGCTGCGTCGAAGGGCCGCTCCTCCGCCACCGCCACCCGCTCGCGCGCGAAGGCCAAGGCGTAGCGCCTGGCCGGCTGGTGTATCAGCGCCGGCTGCCGGCGCTCCTTCTGCATGTGGGCGGACCGTGCCGCCCGTCCGGGGACAGGGGAGCGACGACATGCAGGCAGCGCTACACCAGCCGAGACTGGCGATGACGGGGCCGATGCTTCGCGGCGGCGGGCAACTGCACATCGTGGACGTCCACGACGTCGTCTCGATTCGCGATCCCGACGGCCTGCTGCACCGGCTCGTCACACTCGCAGACGGCTCGCGCAACACGTGCGAGCTGTTCGCCGCCCTCGCCGTCGATTACCCGCAGCTCGAGGAGCAGGACGTCCTGGACGCCGTCCGCGAGCTCACCGACGCGGGCATCGTCGAGGACGTCGCACGCGAGCCCGGCCGGCGAGACGACATGCGCGACGCCGGCTGACAGGTCGCGCGGCCGTAGCGGGCGCGGCGGGGACGTGTAGCGTCTGGCGGATGGCCGACCCGCTCTTTCGCCTCGTCTGCACCACCGGCGTCCTGCGCGCCGCGCCCGAGGGCTGGGTGAGCACGATGCTCCAGGAGGGCGAGCTCGCGCTGCTCGTCGACGACGGCGGCCTGGAGGCGATCACCTCGCTCGCCCACACGCTGGACCTCGTGACGGTGCCGCTCCTGCGCACCGAGGACACGCCCGGCCGGCAGGACAGCACGGTCATGTCCTACGCGCAGTCCAAGCCGCTCGTGTGGATCGCGCCCGGCTTCGGCGAGGCCGCCGAGCGCTGGGCGCACCAGCGCGGGCCGATGACGCTGCTCGTCGAGGCCGGCGGCGATCTGTCCGACGACGAGCGCCGCCGGATCGAGCGCTTCGTCGTCATTCTCGGCCGCCAGGCGGAGTAGCGCAGAGCCGCTCCACAGGCGCCTGCGCCGGGCTCAAGTCTGCGCGGCGCGCTGCCGATGAGGTGGTCAGAAGCGCGCGGTCCTCTCCTCTTTCCCGCGCTTCCGCCGGTTGCGGGCGCCATTCCAACGGTGGCGCCTGCGACCGGCCTCCCTCTCCCCGTGCCAGCGGCAGGCCCGCGACCGTCCCTCCTCCCGGTCGTGGGCCTTGCCGTGTGGGCGCGAGTCCGAGAAACGGCGGGACTTGCGCGGCGGCGCGCCACCGTCTGATCCGCCGCCTGCGCGAGGCCGCAGCCCTCGTAGGGCTTCGACGCCGGCATGCGGTGCGCGGCCAACCAAACGAGGGGACGACCACATGACCAGCATGTCCGATCTGAGCCGCGCCCAGTTCGTCCGCGGCGGCCTGAAGGGCGGCCTGGCACTCGTTGCGGGCGGCGCGGTGATCGCCGCCGCGACCGGCACCGCGAGCGCGGCGGGCGCGCCGACCGACGTCGACATCGCCAAGCTCGCCGCGACCGCCGAGCTGCTGGCGATCGACTTCTACGCGCAGGCGATCGCCTCCGGCGTCTTCGGCGGCCGGCGCGAGCGCTACCTCAAGGGCGCCCGCGACAACGAGATCGACCACTACAACGCGCTCGCCGGCGTGATCGGCGCGGACGCGCCCAAGGGCCTGAAGTTCAAGTACCCGAGCGGCACGTTCGCCTCGCGCGACAACGCCGCGAACACCGGCATCGCGCTGGAGACCGCCTTCATCGGCGCCTACCTCGGCGCGATCCGCGCGCTGCAGTCCGTCGACCTCAAGGTCGTCGCCGGCCAGATCTGCGCCAACGAGTGGGGCCATCTGATCGTCTTCACCGACATCGTCACCGGCCTGCCGGTCGGCCCGTCGTTCCCCGGCCCGGAGCTGTCGGCGGCCGCAGCCGGCGCGGCGCTCGGCCCGTTCGTCGCCTGACCGTCGGCGCGACCAGCCGCTCAGCGGTGCTCCGGGTTCTCGAAGTCGAAGCGGCAGCCGGCGTCCCAGGCGGAGCGCTGGTTGCCGTGGACGGGGATCCCGCCGGCGTCCTTGAGCATCCGCGCGAGGTGCAGGACGTTCCACGTGAGAAACGTCGTGTTGCGGTTGGTGAAGTCGTTGCCGGGCCCGCCCGAGCCCGGGTCGAGGTAGCTCGGGCCGGGTCCCGCCTCACCGAGCCAGGCCGAGTCCGCCTGCGGCGGTATCGAGTAGCCGAGGTGCTGCAGGGAGTAGAGGATGTTCATCGAGCAGTGCTTGGCGCCGTCCTCGTTGCCGGTGATGATGCAGGCGCCGACCCGGCCGTAGTACGCGTACTGGCCGTCCTCGTTGAGGATGTGGCTGTTGCCGTAGAGGCGCTCGACGACCTGCGTGCAGACCGAGGACTTCTCGCCGAGCCAGATCGGCGACAGCAGCACGAGGATGTCGGCGGCCATGACCCGCTCGTGGATCGCGGGCCACTCGTCGTGCTCCCAGCCGTGCTCGGTCATGTCCGGCCAGACGCCGGTGGCGATCTGATGGTCGACCGCGCGGATCGTGTCGACTGCGACGCCGTTGCGCTCCATGATCGCGATCGAGCGGTCGCCGAGCGCCTGCGTGTGCGAGACCTCCGGGGAGCGCTTCAGGGTGCAGTTGACGAACAGCGCCCGCAGGTCGGAGAAGTCCCAGCGGGACGTCTCGCAGAGCTGCTCGTCGATCTCGGTCAGGTCGGCCATCAGGTGGTTCCTCCTCGGCGGTGACGGGCGCGGGCGCGGCCTGCCCGCTATGTCGCGGGCGCAGGCGGTTCGTTACGCGGGCTCTCCAGCGAGCGCGCCAGCGCCAGCAGCACGAGCGCTCCGCCCGCCAGTCCGGCGAGATAGACCCAGGTGAGCAAGCGCCCCTGGTCGAAGGCGTCCCAGGCGCGCACCGCCCCGGCGAGCAGCAGCACGACCGCGATGAGGAACGTCTGCACGAGGATGCGCCAGCTGCTCCAGCGCGGGTCCAGCGAAAGCAGCGCGAAGCCGGTGCCGACCTGGGCCGTGAAGCACGCGATCACGCGCGCCGTCAGCGGGGTCAGGTTCCAGCCCCAGTGCTCGATCGCGACGCTCGGCTCCACGAGCACGACGGCGGCGACCGCGAGCGCCCCTGCCGCAGCGACGCGGGCCGCGAGGCGCACCGCCGGCGGCACGAGCGTCTCGCCGGCGTCCGGCGCCCGCGGATCGGTGCGCTGGTTGCGCCACCACAGCCCCCCCACGACCCAGGGCGACAGGACGTACACGCTCGTCCAGCCGACGAACGCGATCGCCGCCAGCAGCGGGGCGCGGGCGTGGTTGAAGCGGTCGTAGTGGATGACCGTGGTGACGAGCATCAGCAGCGCGAAGACCGCCGCCGAGATCACGCCGACGGAGACCTCGTGCCAGCGCCGCGTGCGGTGGACGCGCACGAAGAAGTACGCGCCCGCGCCGTAGCCCGCGCCCATGAAGATCGGCGTGAGGTCGGGGTGGATCGTCCAGGCCCACAGGTCGGCGGTCCTGCCGGGCAGCCCCCACAGGATCACGAGCGCCGGAAGCAGCACGGCCACGACGACGACGGCCACCACGCGCATCGCCGGGAGCACGGAGTCGTCAGGTGCCGCGGCGGGCTCCATCGCCCGTCGATTGTCCGCCGGACGGCCGGCGCTGTCCAACGCCGTCACCCAGACCTAGACTTTCGGGCATGCCTGCGTTGCAACCGCCGCCCCGCAGCGGCACCCGCCGGGCCTGACGGTGAGCGCCGGCGGCATCGATCCGGCCGACCTGGAGGTCTGCCTGCGCGTGCTCGACGAGGTCCAGGCGCTCGACGCCGAGCACCCCGACGCCGTCGCGGTGCGCCGCGCCACCGGCGCCCTCTTCAAGACCGTCAAGCTGCGCCGCCGCGCCGAGCGCCGCGCGGCCGTGCTCGCCGCCGACGCGGCCGTGACCGCCGCCACGGCGACGGGCGCCGACGGGCGCATCGACGACGAGACGGCGGGCCTGCCGCTGCGCTCGGGCGTCGCCGGGGCGAGCGCGGGCACGCTCGTGCAGGCGCGGGCGTGCTACGTCTGCAAGGAGCGCTACGTCGACGTCGACGCCTTCTATCACCAGCTCTGCCCGGCCTGCGCGCAGCGCAACGGCGCGCGCCGCGAGGCGCGCACGGATCTCAGCGGCCGCCGCGCGCTGCTCACCGGCGGGCGCGCGAAGATCGGGATGTACATCGCGCTGCGCCTGCTGCGCGACGGTGCGCAGACGACGATCACGACGCGCTTCCCGCGCGATGGCGCCCGGCGCTTCGCCGCGATGCACGACAGCGCCGACTGGCTGCACCGGCTGCGGATCGTGGGCATCGACCTGCGCAACCCGGCGCAGGTCGTCGCGCTCGCCGACGAGATCGCGGCCGAGGGCCCGCTGGACGTCCTCATCAACAACGCGGCCCAGACCGTCCGCCGCACGGCGCGGTCCTATGCCCTCCTCGCACAGGCCGAGGCGGCGCCGCTGCCGCCGGGCCCGCTGCCGCCGATCAGGGTCTTCGGCCCCGGCGCGTCCGCCGGCCTGCCGGCGGCCGCGGGCAGCGGCGTCGACCGCGCTCCGCACTGGACCCCCACGCCGCAGGCGCTCTCGGCGCTCGCGCTCAGCGCGGGGTCGGCGTCGCCGGAGCGGATCGCGGCCCGGCAGGCGATCGACGCGGGCGGCCTCGTGCCCGACCTCGGGCCGGTCAACAGCTGGGTCCAGCACGTCGAGGAGGTCGACCCCGTCGAGCTGCTGGAGGTCCAGCTCTGCAACCAGACCGCGCCCTTCATCCTCGTCGGGCGCCTGCGCGCGGCGCTGGCAGCGTCGCCGGCGCGGCGCACGTACATCGTCAACGTCTCGGCGATGGAGGGACAGTTCCAGCGCGGCTACAAGGGCCCGGGGCACCCGCACACGAACATGGCCAAGGCGGCGCTGAACATGCTGACGCGCACGAGCGCGCACGAGCTGCTGTCCGACGGGATCCTCATGACGAGCGTCGACACCGGCTGGATCACCGACGAGCGCCCGCACCCGACGCGGATGCGCCTGGCCGGCGAGGGCTTCCACGCGCCGCTGGACCTCGTCGACGGAGCGGCGCGCGTGTACGACCCGATCGTCCGCGGCGAGGCCGGCGAGGACCTGCACGGCTGCTTCTTGAAGGACTACGAGCCGGCGCCGTGGTGACCGGCGCGCCGCTCAGCCCTCATGGCGGCGCAGGAAGCGCGTCACCGAAAGCGATCCCGCTCGCCGTTCGCGCCGGCGCTTGGAGACGCTGACCCCGGCCAGCCGCTCGGCGCTGGTGACGACGCGCCCGAGGCGCACGATCATGCGCCCGAAGGAGACGGTCTTGTTGTGCATGAGCGTCACGTAGATCAGGACGATGAACACGCCGCCGGGTGAGACGGCGCCCGAGCGGCCCGCATCGATCGCCAGGACGAGGATCGCGCAGGTGGCCGCGGCCAGCACGCCGTGGATGGCGATCGTCGTGTAGCCCTCGACGCGGCTGAGCTTGGAGTCCGCCCGACGGCCGGCGCGCTTCTGCTTCGCCGGCTCGTCCTCGTCGCCCACCTCACCCTCGGCGCCCTCGTCGCCGGGGGCCAGCAGCCGGTGCAGGCGGCCGGTCAGCGCGCTCTCACGCCGGCGGAACTTGCGCGTCATGCGTGCGGCGTGATGCGCGCCGACACATGCGACGAGGACCGACACGAGCCCGCCGGCGATGAACACCAGCCCGATCGGGACGTCGATGAGCAGCAGGATCACGGCCACCCCGAGAAAGAAGAACCCGTTGCGCGTCGTGCCGACCAGCACCCCGCGGATCCCGGACTTCAGCCGCTGGCTGTCGCCCATCACGCGCGCCAGCACGTCGCCGGGGTCGCGGCTGGTCTCGCCGCCCTTGGACTCCAGGCGCTTGATCGCCGCATCGCGCGCGTCGCGGACCGTGCCGGCGGCGAAGCGCGCGAACGCCAGGCGCTGGACGTACTCCGACAGCGCCCAGACGACGATGATCACGACGAAGCTGAAGGTCAGCCACCAGGCGGGGTCGGCATTGGCGGGCACGAGCTTGGAGACGGTCGCGCCGCGGGCGCCGCCGTTGCCCAGCGAGAGCTCGAGCACCCCGCGCAGCGGCCAGGGAAACGCCAGTCGCGCGGCCACGATGCCGATCGCCCCGAGCAGCCCCGGGACCAGCGCGCCGCGGTGCGGGCGCGCGAACGGCGCGATCCCGCGCCAGGCGACGACCGCGCGCCGGCGCAGCGGGCGCTTGGGCTTGTCGGGGGTCTCGCCGGCCTCGCTCACGTCAGCACATGGTCGCCCATCCAGGTCAGCGCCGCACCCGTGGCGGCCCCGGGGTTGAAGAAGCAGTCGTCGCGCAGCGCGCGGCGGACGTCGCCGAGGGCCTGGTCGGGGTCGGCGAGCTCGCCGGCGATCGCCTCCAGCGCCGCCTCGCAATCGGCCGCGACCCGCCCGCCGCGCCGGCCCCACGTCGCCATGTCGAGCCGGTCGTCGTCGGCTGCCGCCGCCGCCAGCAGCTCGGGCACGTCGAGGAACACGATCGGGCGGTCCAGCAGCGTGTACTCGGTGGCGACCGACGACGCGTCGCTGATCAGCAGGTCCGACGCGACCATGAGCGGGATGACGTCGGGCTCGCGGGTGACGCGCAGGTGCTCGTCCTCCAGCGCCGCCAGCCGCGCGAACCAGTCGATCGGCTTCTTGGGATGGTCATGGGGCTTGACGAGGACGTCGTAGCGGTCCTGCTCGGCCAGGCGGGCGAGCAGCTCCTCGCCCATCGTCTCCAGCGAGTTGTCGTGCGCGCCCGTCGGCGCGTAGAGCAGCACGGGGCGGCTGCCGTCGAAGCCCAGCGACCGGCGGATCGCATCGCGATCGATGCTGCCGTCGAGCAGGCGGTCGGTCTTGGGAAACCCGATCGGCACCAGCGTGCGGTCGTCGGCCCCAGGCCCGAGCTCGGCGAGCCGCCGCATCATGTAGGGGCCCACGGTGAAGCAGTGGTCGTACTCGAGGTTGCGCGCCCGCAGCGAGCGGTTGCGGAACGACAGCCCGTGGAAGATCTGGATCGCCCGGCCGTGCGAGGCCGGCCTGATCGGCTTGGTGTTCGCGCAGAAGAGCACGTCGAACTCGCGCCGCTCGATCTGCTCGACGGTCAGGATCGAGGCGCTCGAGAGCTTGAACGGCCGGTACATCGCGTCGGCGTCGTAGCTCCAGGGCAGATCGTCAGCGGCCCGGCTGCGCAGACCGCCGGAGACCGCGACGTCCACGCCGGGCTGGGCGAGCAGCGCCTGGTACAGCGGGCGAAAGCAGGCGAAGTGGACCGGTGCGTAGCCGGTGAAGAGGATCCGCGTGACGGCCATCGCTCAGGCGAGGGCTTCTTCGCCCGCCAGCAGCGGATGGCGCCAGGCCACGGCCAGCCGTCGCCGGCGCGATCCGGCGACGATCGCCGGCCAGACCAGCGCGCGCGCCCGCTCGAGATCGGCGGGAAAGTCGATCTCCACCCAGGGCGTGCCGGCGACGTCGACGCAGTCGATGTTCTCACGCCGCGCGACCTCGTTGATGGCGGCCGCCAGCCAGGCGTTCTCGCTGCCCGCGGCGACGAGCCGCTCGGCGGCGGCGAACGCCAGCCGCATCGCCTTGGCGTCCAGCCGCAGGACGCCCAGGTTCTCGCCGCTGCAGCGCAGGCTGCTCAGCGTCTTGCTCATCGACCGCAGGCGCCCGCGCCTGACCTCGATCTTCATGTGCTCGGACTCGTCGCCCGAGGTCGAGTCGCAGGCCAGCGCGCTGCCGCCGCGCCGCGCGAGCCTCGTCGCCACGCGGGGGTCGAACAGCACGTCGGCGTTGAGCACGAACGCGGGCCCGCGGACCTGATCGCGCGCCAGCAGGAAGGAGTAGAGGCTGTTGGTCTCCGCGAAGCGCTCGTTGACGACCACCCGGGCGCGGCCGCGCAGCGCGTCGCAGACCTGCTCGCGCTCGAAGCCGGCGACGACGACGGGGTTGCGGACACCCGCCGCGGCCAGCGCGTCGAGCTGATGGTGGATGAGCGGCCGGCCGCCGATCTCCGTCAGGCACTTCGGGCGCCCGGAGCCCAGCCGGGTACCTGCACCTGCCGCCAAGATGATCGCGTCCATGCTCGTCCGACCCCTCTCCCAGCCACTCGAAATGCCCGCTGTGGTGAAGATCATGTTGCTTTTCGGTTACCCCGTTGTAACCGAGTGACGGCAACTTCTTGGCAAACATCTGGCAAAAGTTGGCGATCTGCGACCCGCCGAGCACGAGGTCTGCGTGACCTCGCAGATGTGCGGTCCCCCGCCCGGATGAGGCAGCGCGCTAGCCTCACCGCCATGGAGGCCCAGCACGCTGAGAACCTCGACCCCGCGGCGCTCATGGCCGCCGCGCCCGACGACGAGTTCGCGCTCGTCGAGGTGCGCCTGGACTGGCCACACGATCTCGAGATCTATCCGAAGCACCGCCAGCTGTGGCTGCGGCTGTTCGTCGTGACCGGCGACGTCCTCGCGTGGATTCCCGGCCGCGGCGAGGCGTGGACGGGCGTGACCGTCGACGACGAGGTGCTCGAGGTCGACGTCTACGTCGCGCTGCCCGCCGTGCTGCGCGCGATGGAGGAGCACGGCGGTGACGTCGAGGCCGCGATCGCGCCGTACGCGGCGTCCGCCATGCAGGCGGCGCTCGCCAACGAGGAGCTGCTCATCTCCGGCGACTACTACGCGCGCGCGATCGCGGGCGAGGTGCCACGGCTGCTCGACGACCTCGACGGCGACCACGGCGCGTTCGGCCGGCCCTCGATCCAGGTGCGCCGCAGCTGGGCGCCGATCGGCTTCGGCGCGCTGCTGGACCTCGTCGAGGAGGCGTTCGGCCGCGTCGACCTCGATCGCACGCCGGTGGCGCTGGATCCGGTCGACCCGCCGGCCGACGACTGCCCCGCGTGCAAGGGCCTGACCTTCGGCTTCCCGACCGATCTGGAGGAGGCGCGCAAGGGCATGTGCGCCGCGCACGACGCGCGGGCGCGGGCGATCAACCAGGCCCGCATCGCGCACGCGCGCGAGTTCAACCCCGCCGGCTGGCGCGCGATCGACAAGGCCGCCATGCGCATCAACAAGCTGCCCGAGCCGACGTTCGCGCCCCAGCCGCCCCGGCTCGTCGGCGACGCGCCCGCGCGCAACGATCCCTGCCCGTGCGGCAGCGGCAGGAAGTACAAGCGCTGCCACGGGGCCTGACGGCGGGCGGGGCCGGCCTGCGCGTCAGATGAAGACGCGGATGATCGCGAGGAGCAGCAGGATGAAGCACGCCGCCGCGACGCTGCCCAGGACGCGCACGACCCAGATGTCGAACTGCGAGATGACGAACTTCGACGACGGCGCCGGGCGCTGAAGCTCGGCCATGATGGTCCGCGCGGCCGGCATCGTGCGCACGCCCAGCGGCTCCTCGAGGTCGGCGTCGAGCTCGCCGGGATGCTCGGAGCGGTCGCTCTCGGCCCGCTCGCTCTGGACGTGTCGCTGCAGCGCGCGGTAGGCGAGCAGCACCTCGTCGCGCTGTGAGCGGGCCTCCTCGCGGTCGCGCTCGGCGCGCTGCACCGCCGCGGCGGCCGCCTCCTGGCCCGCGATCGCCTCCGCGTGGCCGAGCTGCATCCGGGTGCGAGAGCGAACGGCGGCCTCGCGGTCGGCGACCGCCTCCGCGAGCTGCGCGAGCGCGTTGTCGCGCCCGCGCTCGGCCGCAGTCCGGGTGCGGGCGAGCTCGTGCGCCTCCTCCAGCCGGGCGCGCAGCTCGTCGCGCTCGCGGCTCAGCATCTCGAGCTCCTGCTCCAGAAGCCTCGCATTCATGCGCTCGGTGGCCGGCGGCAGGCGCTCGGTCGCGGGGGCCGGCGCCCGCGTGGGCGCCAGCTCCTCCCCGCCGAGCGCGACGAGCGCGAGCGCGGGCTCCGGGTCTGCGGCCGGCGGCCCGCCCAGGGGGACGGTCACGCTCGGCGCGACCGCAAGCAGCAGCCGGCCGGGGTCGGGAACCTCACCCGTCCACGGGAACGCCGCAGTCCAGGCGCGGTCGGGACGCGGCGCCCAGGGCTTGTGCTCGAGCGTCGCGAGCACCTCGCGGTCGCCGGCGACGAGGGTCGGGCGCACGAAGCGCACTCCGCGCAGGCCCGACCAGTGACCGCTGACGACGAGCTCGCCGTCCTCGTGCTCCAGCCGCTCGACCTCGAAGCTGACGCCGGCGCGCGTCGACGCGCGGCTGATCGCATCCCCCATGAAGGGCCCCTACCCACGGGACGGCGATCGGACACGAATGAGCGCCTCATGAGAAGTTGGCCCCCCGGCGCTCACCGCGCGCGCAGCCTGCTCTAGGATCTGCGCGTCGGCGGAGTGGTGCATGACACACGAGACCCCTGAACAGCCTGAGCCTTCCTCGCCTGCGCAGCCGCTCGAGTTCGGCGAGCTCGAGCTGACCTCAGGGCGCGAGGGCGATGTTCACACGATCGTGATCGCCGGCGAGCTCGACGTCGCCACGGCCGGCCGCGTCGAGCGCCGGCTGATCGAGGCTGAGGCGAGCGACGCCGCCGCCATCGTGCTGGACCTCTCGGGCCTGACGTTCATGGACTCCACCGGCGTGCGGCTCGTGCTGAGCGCCCACGCCCGCTCACGGGCGGACTCCAACCGCCTGCGGCTGATCCGCGGCCCCGCCGCCGTGCACCGGGTCTTCGAGCTGTCGGGCGTCGACGACACGCTCCCCTTCGACGACTGAGCGCGCCCGCGGCCGTCGGGGCCGCAGCGCCAGGACCGCGGTGTCGTCGGCCTGCGCTCCCACCTGGAAGGACGCAAGCTCGCTGTCGAGCAGGGCGAGCAGCTCGGCCGGCGATGAGCGGTCGCCGCAGCGTCCCAGCAGGTCGCGCAGGCGCTCGTCGCCGAAGCGCTGGTGGGCCCCGCGGGTGTCGGTCACGCCGTCGGTGTAGAGCACCAGCGTCTCCTCTGGCTCGATCGCCATCGTCTGATCGGTCCAGTCGTACGGGTTGGCCAGGCCCAGGAGGCGGCCCGGCTCGCCGACCTCCCGCACGCTGCCGCCGGGCCCCACGAGCAGCGGCATCGGGTGGCCCGCCGAGCTGAACACCGGCCGGTCGTGCGCCAGGCGGATGCACAGGGCCGTGCACAGCGACAACACGCTGCGCTGCTTGAGCGCCGAGTCCAGACGCCGCAGGATCGCCGCCGGCCGTGCGTCGGACTGGCCGATGAAACGGGCGCCGTGACGCAGCAGCGACGTCAGGGTCGCGGCCTCGATGCCCTTTCCGGTGACGTCCCCGATCACGACGAGCCAGCCGCCGGGGGTCTCGACGAAATCGTAGAAGTCGCCGCCGACCTCGAGCTCCGGGTCGGCGCCCGCCGGCCGGTACAGCGCGGCGATCTCCCAACCGGGGATCTGCGGCACGCTGTCGGGCAGCAGGCTGCGCTGGAGCGTCGCCGCGGTGCGGCTGCGTGCGCCGTAGAGGCGCGCGTTCTCGACGGCGACGGCCGCGCGGTCGGCGAGCTGCTCGGCGAAGCGCAGGTCGTCCGGGCCGAAGCGGCGGCCGGACTCCGCGTTGACGAGCGTCATGGCGCCGAAGATGCGGGTCGCCGTCCGCAGCGGGACCACGAGGGCCGAGCGCAGACCCACCTCGCGCAGCAGCCGCAGGTGCTCGTCGTCGCGAGCCGCCGGCACGAGCATCTCGTCGGTGATCTCGGGATAGAGCTGCGCGTCGCCGGTGCGCAGCGCGAGCCCGAGGCCCTGGTCGGGATCGAGCTGCTCGGGCTCATAACTGCGCAGGCGCTCGGCGAGCGCCAGCTTGCCGGGGTCGCGGTGCGCGGCGACGACCTGCTCGCGCTCGCCGTCGGCGTCGACGAGGTCGACCGCGCACCAGTCGGCGATCTGCGGCACCGCGGCCCACGCGACGTTGCGCAGCGTCTGCGCGTAGTCCATCGACGAGCCCAGCACGCGGCTGGCCTCCGACAGCAGGCGGCTGCGCAGCTCGGAGGTCTTGACGGCCGTGACGTCCTCGATGATCGTGGCGGTCGCCACGATCTCACCGCTCTCGTCGCGCAGCGGCGAGGCCTTCAGGAGGTTCCAGCGCACCGCGCCGCTGTCGCGATGCACGGTGCGCATGAGCAGCGGGTCGGGCTCCTCGCCGCGCAGCAGGCGCACGGACGGGATGTCCTGCATCGTGATCTCGCCGCCGTCCTCGGTCTCGACGATGTACGCCTGCATGATCGAGTTCGGCGGGCGCGCCTGCAGATCGGCGAGCGTGGCGAAGCCCATCTGGGCCAGCGCGGCCCTGTTGGCATAGGTGATGTGGTTGGCCCGGTCGCGGATCGTCACCGCCTCGCCGAGCACGTCGAGGATCTCCGCGAACCCGGGGCCGCGCCCGCGCAGCGCAGCGTCGAGCCCGGCCAAGAGGACCGCGCGCTCGGACATGTCCTGGATGAGCGCGTGAAACAGCCAGTCCCCGTCGCGGGCCTGGGCCGTCACCGTGAGGCGCACCGGGATCGTGCTGCCGTCGCGGCGGCAGGCCGTCAGCTCCAGCGGTATGTCGAGCATGCGCCGCTCGCCGGTCTGCAGAAACCGGCGCAGGCCCGCGCGATGGGCCTCGCGGTCCTCGGCGGGGATCAGGAGGTCGGCGACGGACATCCCGAGCGCCTCCTCGCGCCCGTAGCCGAACATCTCCTGGGCGCGCGCGTTCCAGTAGACGACGCGGCCATCCGCGTCCATCGACACGAATGCCTCGTGCGCGGACTCGAGGATGTCCTGTGGCGGTCCCGGCCTCACCGCGATCGACCATATCCGGCGCGCGCCGCGACCACAGGCGCCCGCGGCCGAGCGCCCGGATCGGCGGCGCTCAGCGCCACCACCCGGGGCCGGTCGCCACGAGCTCGTCGTCGAGCACAAGGAAGTCGAGGCCGAGCCGGCGAAAGCAGGCGACGGCGTCGGCTGCGCTGGAGACGATCGGCTCGCCGCGCCCGTTGAACGACGTGTTGATGAGCGCGCCGCCGGCGCGCTCGCCCCATTCGCGCAGCAGCGCCGCGAGCACGTCGCCGGAGTCGGGGTCGAGCTCCTGCGGTCGTGTCGTGCCGTCCACGTGGACGGCGGCGGGCATCTGCTCGCGGCCGCTGTCGGACACCGGCGTGCCCGCGAGCATGTAGTCCGACAGCCGCGGCCGCGGCTGCCACAGCGCCGCGGCCCGCGGGCGCAGCGCCGCGGCGCCGAACGGCCGCCACGGCTCGCGCGACTTGACGGCGTTCAGGCGGCCGTGCATCGCGGGCACGCTGGGATCGGCGACGATCGACCGGTGCCCGAGCGCGCGCGGGCCGATCTCCCCCGCGCCCTGGACGATCGCGCCGATGGCGCCCCGCCCGAGCGCCTCGCAGACGCGCTCGAGCGCCAGCGGCTCGCGGTGCAGGCCGTCGAGGGCCCCGTTCGCGCTGGTGCCCGCGGCGGGCCCGAGGAAGGCCGAGATCCGCCCGTCGCGGCCCGCCCCGCGCGGCGGCGCGACGTGCCAGGCTGCGCCGAGCGCGGTGCCGGCGTCGTGGGGGGCGGGCGGCGCGAAGACCGGCCCGCTCAGGCGGCCGTTGGCCTTGCAGTTCAGCGCGACGCCGCCGGCGAGGCAGAGGTTGTCGGTGCCGGCCAGCTCGCGCGCGAGCGCGGCAAGCTCGATGACGACGCGCTCGACGGCCTCCTGCGCGCTGACGGCGATCTGCACCGCGAGCGGGTCCAGGTGCAGATGCATGCGATCGCGGCCCACGCGGCGCCCGTCGCACAGCCGGTCGATCTGCGCAGCCCAGGCGTGGATGTAGCGGTTGAACCCGTCGCCCTCGTCGACGCCCTCCGGCGGGGCGGGCTCGCCGCCGGGCAGCAGCTGCCACGGCTGCACTCCGGCCGCGCGCCCGTAGGCCGACAGCCCCATGAGCTTGCCGGCCTGCAGGGGGCCGAAGCCGACGCAGCGACAGGCCGCGTCGTAGAGATAGCCGAGCGAGTGCGAGCGCGGCCAGACTGCGGTCCGCACGAGCGCGCGGTCGCGCTGGGCGCGGTAGATCGAGATGCTCTCGTCGTCGCCGTTGCCGTCGACGACGAGCACCGCGGCGGTCTCGAAGTCGGACGCTTCGAAGGCGATCGTCGCGTGCGCGAGGTGGTGGCCGACGAAGCGCACCTCGGGCATGTCGCTCCACGAGCAGGTCGCGCCGAGGTACTGCTGCAGCCACGCGGGCGTGTCCTCCAGGCGCCAGTCGACGCCGTACAGGCGGCTGGCCTGCGGCATGTCCCAGCCGACCGTCACGAGATCGACGTCGCCGAAGCTCGCGCCGGCCCGCTCCAGGCAGTGCGCGACCGCCAGCCGCGGGCCGCTGCGCTCGGCGTGCTTGGCGCGGCTCAGGCGCTCCTCCTCGCAGAAGGCCAGCAGCGTGCCGTCGTGGTCGACGAGGCAGGCGGCCGGGTCGTGCCAGCCGGCGGGCGGGGCGTTGACGCCGAGGATCACGGCGGCACTATCGCGCACTCCGGACATTCGCGCTCGCGCCCCACCCGGGCGCCGGCCCGCCGGGCCGCCGCCGTCACGTTCTCGTCATGAAATGGCGCCCGCGATGGGCGAGACTCGGCGCGTGCCCACCGCGATGTTCCCGGCCGCACCGCGGCCCGGCAGCGACGACGACGCCCTTGTCGCAGCGCTGCGGCGGGGCGACGAGGCAGCGTTCGTGAAGCTGGTCGGCCGCCACCAGGCCCAGCTGCTGCGGTTGGCGCGGACGTTCGTCCGCGACCGGGCCGTCGCGGAGGAGGTCGTGCAGGAGACCTGGCTGGCGGTCCTGAGCGGCATCGACCGCTTCGAGGGCCGCTCGTCGCTGAAGACGTGGATCCACCAGATCCTCAGCAACAGGGCCCGGACGCGCGCGGTGCGCGAGCACCGCAGCGCGCCGTTCTCCGCGCTGGACGGCGGCGGTGAGGACGGCGGGCCGGCCGTCGACGCCGACCGCTTCCGGCCGGCGGGCGACCGCCGCGCCGGTCACTGGGCGGCGGCGCCGTCGGACTGGGCGGCGCTGCCCGAGGAGCGCCTGCTCGGCCGCGAGACGCTGGAGCACGTGCGCGACGCGATCGACGACCTGCCACCGCGGCAGGCCAGCGTGCTGGTGCTGCGCGACGTCGAGGGCTGGGACCCCGACGAGGTCTGCGACGCGCTCGGCCTGAGCCCCGGCAACCAACGGATCCTGCTGCACCGCGGTCGCAGCAAGGTGCGCGCCGCGCTCGAGATCTACCTCTCCGAGGATTTGGCGGCCTGACCGCCTGACGTGGCCCAGCGCCGGGACGTTCGGCGATCTGCTCGGCCTGAGGTCGACGAGGTCGCCAATCTCGTCAGATCGGCGCGTGCCGTCCTGCTTTTTTGTCGCAGCACAACCACCAGGCAGGACGGGTCGGCCATCACCGATGTACGCCCCCAGGGGCGGCCGGTTAGCTCACGCGGACGTCGATGCCGAGCAGGACGAGCGGCCAGATGAGGATCGCGATCACGGCGTTGACGATGCCCTTCGCCGAGCCGATGTGGCTGAAGTAGTGGTTCGCCACGGCGACGAACGCGCCGATGATCGCGTAGGCCAGCGCGATCATCAGATGCGCTCGCGCTGTTCCTCGGTCTCGCCCGCGCGCTGCTCGTGGAACTCGGCCTGGCGCTGCTCGCGCTCGATGCGCTGCTCGAGCTCCTCGGCCTTCTGTGCGTGATCGGCAGCGGCCTCGTGGTGAGCCTGCGCGCGCGGCTTGAGCTCCTCGACGGAGCTTCCGTGGGCCTCGGCCATCTCGCGGTGGCCGGCGGCGACCTTCTGCAGCTTCTCCTGTTCGATGCGCCGCGCCTGCGCGCGCGCGCTCAGCCGCCGGGAGACGAGCCAGGCGACGGCGAGCAGCACGAGCACCGCAACGACGATCGCGATGACGACGGTGGTGTCCATGCGCCAGAAATACCCGCCGCGCGAGGCCGGCAAGCGCCGCCTGGACGGGTGGTCGATGGCCGTTCGCTAGGCTCGATCTAGTTGTCTGAGCAACCGCTGTGAGGTGGAACGTGCACGTCGAGATCTGGTCGGATATCGCCTGTCCCTGGTGTTATGTCGGCAAGCGCCGCTTCGAGGCCGCGCTCGCCGCCTACGAGCATCGCGACGAGGTGCAGGTCACCTGGCGCAGCTTCGAGCTCGATCCCCAGGCGCCCGCCGCGCGCGAGCACGACGGGGCCACGCACCTGGCGCAGAAGTACGGCATGAGCCGCGAGGAGGCGCTCGCCATGCACCAGCGCATGACCGAGACCGCCGCGCGCGACGGGCTCGAGTTCCGCTTCGACCTCGCCCGTGGCGGCAACACGTTCGACGCCCACCGGATCGTCCACCTCGCCGCCACCCACGGCTGCCAGGACGAGATGAAGGAGCGCATCATGCGCGCCTACCTGACCGAGGGCGAGCTCGTCAGCGACCACAGCGTGCTCGAGCGGCTCGGCCGCGACGTCGGCCTGCCAGAGGACGAGCTGCGTGAGACGCTCGCGGGCGACCGCTTCGCCGCCGAGGTCCGTGAGGACGAGCGCACGGCCCGGTCGCTCGGCATCAACGCAGTCCCGTTCTTCGTCGTCGACCGCGCGATGGGCGTGTCCGGCGCCCACCCGCCCGAGGCGCTCGCCGAGATGCTGCGCCAGGCCCGGGCCGCGAGCCCGCCGGTCCCCGCCGGCGCCGCCGGCGGTGGGGAGTCCTGCGCGGTGGACGGCAGCGGCTGCTGACGGGCGCCGCCGACGCCCCCGATCGGGCGCTACCTTTGGAGCTGTCATGGGACGCACGTACGAGCAGATCGACGACCGCTGGGCCGCCTGGATCGCCGAGCAGCCGATGTTCTTCGTCGCCACGGCGCCGCTCGCCGCGGAGGGGCGTGTCAACGTCTCGCCGAAGGGGCCGGCCGGCGCGCTGCGTGTCCTCGGCCCGCGTCAGGTCTGCTGGCTCGACGTCGGTGGCAGCGGGGCCGAGACGATCGCCCATCTGCGCGAGAACGGGCGCATCGTGGTCATGCTCTGCGCGTTCGACGGCCCGCCGCGCATCCTGCGCCTGCACGGCACGGGCGAGGCGGTGCGCGAGGACGACGAGCGCTTCGCCGGTCTCGTCGACGGCCTGCCGAGCATCGGGCCACCGGAGGCGACGCGCTCGGTGATCGTCGTGGACGTCGAGCGGATCGCGGACTCATGCGGGTACGGCGTGCCGCTCATGAGCGTCGACGGCGAGCGCGACCACTACGCGCTCTCGGCCGGCAAGCGCCTGCGCGTCGGCGGCCCGGACGCCCTGGCCCGCCGCCGTGCCGAGGTCAACGGCCGCAGCATCGACGGCCTGCCGGCGCTCGACCCGGCCTGAGCCGGCGCGTTCGCCGCGTCGGCCGCGCTGCTCGCCGGCCAGGACCGCGGGCCCATCTCCTCCGCCCTGGCGGGCGGTAACGACAGCCCGGGGTTCGATCACCGATCGTCCGCGGCCGCTGGCGGACGTGGGCGGATGTCCGGCGGACGCGTCGACTAGCATCGCGCCGGTGAGCGCGCGCAGGGTTCTCGCAGTGGGCCTCGTAGGCGCGCTCGGCCTCGGCGGCCTCGCGCTGCCGGCCGCCGCCGCGGCGCCGAGGAAGCAGCCGGCGAAGGCTGCGCCGCTGACGCCGGGCAAGCGCAAGCTCGGGGCGCGGGCGCCGAAGGCCCCGATCGACTACACCGCGATCAAGGGGCTGTCGCAGCCGATCTTCACGGACATCGAGCGGATCACGCACGAGCTGGTCGTCGGCGACGGCACGCGGATCCACCTGGAGATCGTCAAGCCCAAGGGCGCCACGAAGCTCGGCGTGGTGATGGAGGCGAGCCCCTACGAGGGCACGCTGTACGACCGCACCGGCGCGCGTATGATCCCGCTGCCGGGCAGGGACGGGCAGCTGACCGGGCTCGCCGGGTTCTTCCCCAGGCGCGGCTACGCCGTGGTGTTCATGGACATGCGCGGCACCGGGCTGTCCTCGGGCTGTCTGAACACGCTCGGCCGTGCCGACCAGAGCGACCTGCGCGACGTGATCGAGTGGGCGGCCGCGCAGCCGTGGTCCAACGGGCGCGTCGGCATGATCGGGCACTCCTACGTCGGCTCCACGCCGATCGTCGCGACGTCGCTCAAGCCCAAGGGCCTGGTCACGATCGTGCCCAGCGCGGGCCTGCCGGCGATCTACGACCACCAGTGGCAGCTCGGCGTGCCCTACGACGCACAGTACCTCGGGCCGATCGAGGCCTACCAGCAGCTGGCGCTGCAGCGCGACCTGCCCGTCAAGGTGCCGCTGCCGGTGCTGGGCGGCAACACCGGCGAGCACGCCGGCAAGGACGTCTTCCAGATCGGCTGCGGGCTGCAGGACAGCTCGCTGCTCAGCGGCGATCAGCTGGCGGGCGTCAACACGCCCTACCACCAGCAGCGCGACGCCAGCCGCGCGGCCGCCGACTTCCCCGGCAGCGTGTTCGTCATCCACGGCGAGAACGACGCGGCCGCGAGGATCGCGAACCTGCACTGGCTCTACGACCGCGGGCCCAAGGCACGCGACAAGGTCTGGATCGGCCAGTGGGATCACGGCATCGACTGCTGCCCGAACCGGCGCGGCGCGCAGTGGGTGGGCGCGATCCACGCCTGGTTCGACCACGAGCTGCTGCGCCGCCACGTCGCCACCGGGCCGCGCGTCGAGGTCTTCATGAACGACCAGCCGACCGTGCCCGCGGCGATCCCGGCGCGCAAGGAGATCTACACGGCGTCCTCGTGGCCGCCGGCGGTGTCGCGGACGCTGACGCTCCGCGCCTCCGCGGACGCCACGCTCGGCTCGGCACAGGACGCGGTGGCCGGGACCCCGTCGTTCGCCGGCACCCCGGGCGGCTTCCTCGGGCTCCCCGGGTCGGGTGTGACGTTCACCTCCGCGCCGTTCACCGCCGACGCGATCCTGCTCGGTCTGCCGCGACTGACGCTCGCAGCCTCGGTGACGCTCGCGCCGCTGAACCTCATCGCCACGCTGTACTCGGCGCATGGCGCCGCCCTGCGCCGCATCACCCAATGCGCGATGAACCCGCAGCTGCGCGGCGGATATGACCACATCACGCCGGTCAGCCCAGGACGGCGGATGCAGCTGAGCCCGCCGTGCTTCACGATCTCCCAGCACGTCCGCGCGGGTGACCGGCTCGTGCTGAAGGTCGCCACGTCGGACCCCGACAAGCTCCCGCTGTTCGCCGTCGATCCGCACGTGTCCGTCTTCACGGGCGGCGCGGACGGGACCCGCATCGACCTGCCGGTGGCGAGCGGGCGGGTGTATCCCGACGAGGCGCCGATCGCAGACAGCGCGATCCACGACCCGTAGATGGTCGTGCCATCACCATCTGCCCGAGGTCGCCGGCGCGCGCGCTCCTTCAGACTTCCTCGCGGGACCGCGACCAACGTCTACCGAGGACTCACGAGCCATGGCCGATCGACCGCCGCTGCCGCCGTTCACCCGCGAGACCGCTGCCAGGAAGGTGCAGGCCGCGGAGGATGCCTGGAACACCCGCGATCCCGAGCGCGTGTCGCTGGCCTACACCGAGGACTCCGTCTGGCGCAACCGCGACGCCTTCCTGCAGGGCCGGGCGGCGATCGTCGAGTTCCTGACCGCCAAGTGGGAGCGCGAGCTGGACTACGCGCTGCGCAAGGGGCTGTGGGCGTTCGACGACGACCGCATCGGTGTGCGCTTCCAGTACGAGTCCCATGACGCAGCCGGCCAGTGGTATCGCAGCTACGGCAACGAGCTGTGGGAGTTCGACGAGCACGGCCTCATGCGCCGCCGCGAGGCGAGCATCAACGATGTCGCCATCGACGAGTCCGAGCGCCGGATCCGCGGCCCCCGCCCCCCCGAGGAGCACGGGCAGGACTTCCCGCTGCGCTGATCGTCACAGCACGATCTCGCAGTTGCGGGTGCGGTCGCGCGAGTCCTTCTCGACGCGATCGGTGCCCGGCCCGCAGTCGATCACGTCGGCGCCGCCGCCCACGGCGCGGATCGTGTCGGCGCCCGGGCCGCCGGAGATGCGGTCGCGCCCGAAGCCGCCGTTGAGCTGATCGCGCCCGCGACCACCGCGCAGGACGTCGTCGCCGCGGCCGCCCTCGAGCTCGTCGTCGCCGTCGCCGCCCGCGAGGCGGTCGTTGCCGGCGCGCCCGAAGAGCGAGTCGTCCCCCGCGTCCCCGTAGAGCTGGTCGCTGCCGCCGGCGCCCTCGAGCAGGTCCGCGCCGCCGCCGCCTCGGATGACGTCCGCGCGACGCGTGCCGAGGATGCGCTGCGCGCGCCGGCCGGGCAGGCAGCGACGCCGCGAGAGGTCGCACTTGGACAGGTGCTCGTAGGCGACCGCCTTCACCACGGTCTCGAGGTCGATCGGGACGCCGACGTCACGCCAGTGCCCGAGCGAGCCGGCAAGCGTCGGCGCCCTGCTCAGGTCCGCCGCCGTCTCGGTGCGCTCGCAGGCCGCGAACTGCGTGTGCGAGCGGTGCACGGCGATGGTCCTGGCAGCGAAGGCGGACAGGATCACGCGGTCGTTGCCAGGGCCGCAGTCGACGAGCTTCGCGGCAGCGCCGACGTACAGCGTGTCATCGCCGGCGCCGCCGTACATCCGCGTGCCGGTCGCGTCCGACGCCGTCCAGAGCGCGTCGTTGCCGTCGCCGCCGTCGATGTCGCCGGAGCCGGTGTCCACGATGACGTCGTCGCCCGCGCCGCCGAAGGTGCGCAGGCCGTTGGACTGCCCCGAGCCGGCCATGAGGATGTCGTTGCCGGGGCCGCCGTCGAGGCCGTCGTCGCCGGTGCCGCCGGAGAGCAGGTCGGCGCCCTCGCCGCCGAGCATCTGCCGGTCGGTGCCGGCGTTGCCGATGAGGACGTCGTCCCCGGGGCCGCCGTCGAGCAGCCGGTCGTCGCCAAAGCGCGACTCGCCGAGGAAGTCGTTGCCGTCGCCCCCGCGCAGCGTGTCGTCGCCGTCGAAGCCGTCGAGGCGATCGTTTCCCGGTCCACCGTCGAGACGGTCGTTGCCGGTGAATCCGTAGAGGAAGTCGTTGCCTTCCTCGCCGACGAGCTTGTCGCTGCCCGAGCCGCCGTCGAGGCGGTCGTCGCCGTCGCCGCCGTACAGCGCGTCAGCCGCGTTGCCGCCGCTGAGCAGGTCGTTGCCGCCCAGGCCACGCAGCACGTCGCGCGACCCCGCGCCCCGGATGCGGTCCTTGCCCGGCGTGCCGGTGAGCGTGTCGGCCAGCCGGCCGCCGCTGAGCACAGCAGCGCTGGCCGCGCCGGCGATCACGACTGCGAGCACGATGCCGACGGCGAGCGCTGCCGGCGCAAGGCGCGTCCGCGGGGGCCGGCGGTCAACCACGACAGCCACCCTACCCGCGCGTCCGCGCGTCGTGGAGCGGGTGGTGGCTACCCTCGCATCATGACCGCCACCGACATCGCATGCGCCGCCATCGATCGCGACAGCGCGGAGCGCTTCCAGGCGCTCCGGCGCGAGCTGGGCGTCAGCTCGTTCGGCATCAACCTCATCCGGCTCGGCCCCGGGGAGCGGGGGCGCATCCACGCCCACGAGCGCCAGGAGGAGGTCTACCTCGTGCTCGACGGCGAGCTCACCCTGCTCGTCGAGGGAGACGAGCACGTGCTCGCAGCGGACGAGCTCGCCCGCGTCGGCCCGGCGGCTCGCCGCCAGCTCGTCAACGCCGGCCCGGACCGGCTCGTCCTGCTCGCCCTCGGAGGATCCGGCGAGCACGCCGGCCGCGACGGGCTCGCCTGGACGTCGTGGGACGAGGACGACTCCCCCGGCCGCCCGCCGCAGGAGGTGCCGCTGCCGGAGAACCTGCCCGGCACGTGAGCGCGAGCGCGTCATGGTCTTGACGGGTCCGCCGTCTCCTCCAGCCGGTCGACCGCCGCCCAGGAGCGGGCGACCTGCTCGTCGGTGACGCCGTACAGGCCGGGCAACGTCGCGAACACGCCAGCCAGCACGTCGGCCGCGGGCCGGCTGCGGTAGCGCTCACGCGATTCGTAGACGAACGCCGCGCCGTCGGCATCGAGATGGACGTAGCGCCTGGTGCAGATGTGCTTGTAGGCCTGGAGCCTTCTGCCGTCGGCCAGCGTCACCTCGAACATCCACATGAAGTCCCCGGTCAGCTCCATCCCCACGGTCTGCTCGAGCGGCCGCCAGTCAGGCGTGTCGCCCTGCGTCATGGTCCCTCTGATGGTGCGAGCCCTGCCCATGCCAGAACAGTGCTCGACGGCCTTGCGACGAGACAAGACACGATCGCAACAACATCGCCGCGGCTCTGTATCGGAACTCCGCGAGCCGCTCCCGCCAAGCCCTCCATCGGACTCGAACCGATGACCCCTTCCTTACCATGGAAGTGCTCTACCAACTGAGCTAGGAGGGCGGGGGCTCCACTGTACAGCCTGAATCCGGCGCTCGAGGACGTGCGCTCGTCAGGGGCGGGGCACCGCGAGCGGGCCCTTGGGCATGCGCCAGACGTGGGTACGAGGCGCGCATGGACCGACAGCTCCAGCAGACCTGGGAACGCACCGTGCAACGCAAGAACGACGAGGCCCGCGAGGCCTCCGAGCAGCCCGCCGAACACACCCCCGGCGCGTAGGACGCCAGCCCTGGTGACAACCGCGGCATCGTCGCGAAGAGCTCGGATCCCCGATCAGCCGAGCCCGCACCAGAAGCGCCGGCGCCACGGCAAGTCCACGGCCGAGAACTGCAACCAGTAGGCCCGACCGAGCAACGCTGCACGAGGCGGCGCGAGTCGATCGGACCCCATGGCGGGGGCAGGATTCGAACCTGCGAAGGCAGAGCCACGCGGTTTACAGCCGCGCCCGTTTGACCGCTCCGGAACCCCGCCGCGGGTCGGGCAGTCTAGCGATACGGCGCCCGGCCAGGGCGCTCAGCGGGCGATCGGACTCCACTTCGAAGGCCGCGTACTTCGGCCCGCCGAGGATGATGGCGCAGCCGCCTTCGACGACGCTCGCGGGAATGAACCAGCGCCGCCCGTCGCCCACGTGGACGAAGAGGTAGTCGCACCGCGTCGCGCAGAACAGCTTGGCGATTCCATTCCAGCTTCGGTTCCCGCCGCGCGTCGCAGGCGCGACCTCGAACCGCTGGTTGCGGCTCACGGTCGAGGTCTTGACCTGCACTCGAGCCGGGCGGAACTAGAGCAGCTTCTTGATCCGCTTCACGAGCTCCGGGGCCAGCGGTTCGGTCGCCTGGGTGTACTTCGTGACGACCCGCCCCTTGCGGTCGAGCAGGTACTTGTTGAAGTTCCACTCCGGCGCCCCGGCAGCGGCTGTCAGCCGCGAGTACAGCGGGTTGACGTGCGGGCCGAGGACGTGCGTCTTGGCGAACATCGGGAACGTCACGCCGTAGTTGTTCTTGCAGAACGACGCGATGTCCTTGTTGGAGCGCGGCTCCTGGCCGGCGAAGTCGTTGGCCGGGAAGCCGAGCAGGACGAGCCCTCGCCCCTTCAGCTTGCGATAGAGCTTCTCGAGGCCGTCGAACTGCGGCGTGAACCCGCACTCGGTCGCCGTGTTGACGACGAGCACGACCTTGCCGTGATAGCGGGCGAGATCGTCGCGCTCGCCGTTCAGGCGGCTGTAGACCCCGCGCAGGACCGCCCCCGAGCCGGCCTTGGCGCCGGCATCTGAGCCTGCGCCCGCGCCCGTGACGACGGCGCATCCGACAACACACAGCACGAGCAGCGCGACGAGTCGCATATCCACGCCTACGGTAGCGCGACCGCCGCGGTTCAGCGCCGGCTCAGGACGCGTCGCGAAGCTTCTGCGCCTCGGGCAGCGACTCGAGCTTCTTGAGCGTGTGGTTCTCGATCTGGCGGATACGCTCGCGCGTGACGTTGAACGCGCGCCCGACCTCCTCCAGCGTCCGCGGGCGCCCGCCCGTCAGACCGAAGCGCATCTCGATGACCTCGCGCTCGCGCTGGGGCAGCGCGGCCAGCGCACGGCGCACGTTCTCGCGGCGCAGGTTCTCCGACGCCTGCTCGAATGGCGACTCGGCCGTCTCGTCCTCGACGAAGTCGCCAAGCTCGGACTCGTCCTCCTCGCCGACCGGCCGCTCCAGCGAGATCGGCTGCTGGGACATGCGCAGGATGTCGCGCACCTCGCGCGCCGTGCAGTCCAGGTTGGTGGCGATCTCCTCCGGCGTGGGCTCGCGGCCCAGCGACTGCACGAGCTGGCGCTCGACCTGCACGACCTTGTTGAGCTTCTCGACCATGTGCACCGGGATGCGGATCGTCCGGCCCTTGTCGGCGATCGCGCGGGTGACCGCCTGGCGGATCCACCACGTCGCGTAGGTCGAGAACTTGTAGCCGCGGCGGTGGTCGAACTTCTCGACCGCCCGGATGAGCCCGAG